>JAEWHZ010000140.1 GCA_023387585.1 Pseudomonadota bacterium | reverse complement strand
CATTCTGCCCGGCAAAACTTGCCGGGCTGTAACCATTCGTTAACCAGCACGCGATTAGCTCGTCGTGGGGACGGAATCGTCCGGTTTTCGGGGCAATCGAGCATGGCGGCAGAAGCGGAAGTCTCGGATGCGAAAGCGTCGGGCGGCAGCAGGTCCAGGCTTCTGATCATCGCCGGGGCGGCGATCGCCGTGGTGCTGCTCGGCGGCGGGGCGCTGTTCTTCTTCATGTCGTCGAGCGCGGCGCCGCCCACGGAGCAGGGCGCAGCCGTGGTTGCGCACGAGCCCAGCTTCATCTTCAATCTCGAACCGATGACGGTGAACCTGTCGAGCGACGACGGGTCGGCGGCCTATCTGCGCATGTCGATCGCGCTCGAAGTGGCGAATGAGGGCGTGATGCACGACATCCAGCCCAATCTCGCCAAGATCGTCGATGCCTTCCAGGTCTATCTGCGCGAGCTGCGCCGCTCCGATCTTGAAGGGTCCGCCGGCATCTACAGGCTCAAGGAAGAGCTGACGCGGCGCATCAACGTCGCCATCTATCCGCAGCGCGTCGACAATATCCTGTTCCGCGAATTGCTGGTGCAGTGATGGCGGGCCCGTCAGATCTCGACAAGCTCAGCGAGGATTGGGGGCTGGACGCCATCGATGCCGTCGAGCCCGGCGCCCTGCCGAGCGATGAGGCGCTCGATGGCGAATGGGCGGCGATGCTGGAATCGGCCAAGGCCGATGGAGAGGGCGAGGGCGCGGCGCCGGATCGCGTTCTCAACCAGGACGAGATCGACAGCCTGCTCGGCTTCGACCCCAATGCGGTGGGCAATGTCGAGCTGACCGGGGTGCAGGCGCTGATCAACTCGGCGCTGGTGTCCTATGAACGCCTGCCGATGCTCGAAATCGTCTTCGACCGCCTGGTGCGGCTGGCAACGACGAGCCTGCGCAACTTCACCTCGGACAATGTCGAGGTCTCGCTCGACTCGATCTCGTCGGTACGGTTCGGCGACTACATCAATTCGATCCCGCTGCCGGCGATCCTGTCGGTCATCAAGGCCGAGGAGTGGGACAATTATGGCCTGCTCACCATCGACTCCAATCTGATCTACTCGATGATCGACGTGCTGCTCGGCGGGCGGCGCATAGCGGGCAATATCCGCGTCGAGGGGCGGCCCTACACCACCATCGAGATGGCGTTGGCGCGCCGGTTGATCGAGGTGATCCTCGAGGATACGCACCGCGCCTTCGAGCCGGTGACGCAGGTGAATTTCCGGCTCGAGCGCATGGAGACCAATCCGCGCTTCGCCGCCATATCGCGTCCGGCCAATGCGGCCATCCTGATCGAATTGCGCATCGAGATGGACGACCGTGGGGGCAAGGTCGAGATTCTCCTGCCCTATGCGACCATCGAGCCGATCCGCGAGCAGCTGCTGCAGATGTTCATGGGCGAGAAATTCGGCCGTGACCCGATCTGGGAAGGGCACCTGGCAACGGAAATCTACCAGGCTGACGTCGAGATCGAGGCCATATTGCACGAGCAGGATCTGTCTCTGGCGCGCGTGTTGTCACTGGCGCCGGGCGAGACCGTGGTCTTCGAGCGCGCGCCCGATGATCCGGTCAGGCTGCGCTGCGGCGATGTCGATCTGACCGAAGCGATCATGGGCCATATCGGCAAGAACATATCGGTGCGCGTCACGCACCCGCTCAATCCCCCCAAGGTGACGATGGCGGCTTTCGAGGCCATCGACGGGGACATGGAAGGCAAATAGCGATGCAGTTCCCCCTTCTCGTCGAGCTCGCCGTCGCGGTGCTGCTGGCGCTCACCATCGGATATTGCGTCGTGCTCAACCAGCGCCTGCAAAGGCTGCACGCCGACAAGGACGTGATGCGCCAGATGATCGCTGACCTCGTGGGGGCGACCAATCTTGCCAACCAGGCAATCAAGGAGCTCAAGCAGACCGCCATCGAGGCCGACGGCCAGCTCAACGCCCGGCTGGAGGAAGCAAGCCGCTTTGGTGTCGAGCTTGCCAATCACGTCAATGCCGGCAGCGTGCTGATGGACCGCATCGCCAAGATCACCAGCGTGGCGCGACATTCGCGCGAGCTGGAGCCGGCCGCGCCGGCGCCCTCGGGCGTCAAGTCGGCGCTCAAGCATCTCGACGCACGCAGCCGGGCGCGGGAGAGCGCGGCGTGAAGCTTGCCCCCCAGGTCCGTCGCGTCCGGTTGCTGCCGGTCGTCGTCGTCGCCGCCTCGGCGCTGCTGACGCTTAAGACCATCGGCCTCGCCACCAATGGCGGCTATGTGCTGATCCAGCCGGCAAAGGCCGCCGGCGATGGTTCGGAAGCGCTGGCGGAGCCGCAGACGCTGACCACCGGACCGACGGTTGCCGACACGGCGCCGCTGGTCACGGACCGGGCGCCGACCGCCGGCGGCCCGGCTGCGGGTCATGGCAGTGACGGGGAGGATACGGATACGGCGACAAGGGTCTCGGTGCCCGAAACGGATCTGACGCAGTTCGATCTTGCGGCACAATCCGTGGCGGCTGCGTCGGCCGGCATGACGCCCCCCGCTGTGGGCATCGAATGTCCCTCGCTCGAACCGACGGTGGTCGGGGACGAAGGGGGTTCCGACTCCGATGCGGCTCCGATAGCTCCGCCGAGACTGGTCGGCATCGACTGCACCGCCGAAGGCGATGCCCTGCCGCGCATCGTCGATCCCACTGGCGCGCAGGTGCCCCTGGCCGCGCCCGGCGCGCCGACGGAGCAGGCGCTGCTCGCCCGCCTTGCCGAGCGGCGTAGCCAGCTCGATGCCTATGCCGAGGAGCTCGATCTGCGCGCGGCGCTGGTCGAGGCCGCCGAGCAGCGCATCGAGGAGCGGATGACGACCATGCAGTCGATCGAGCACCAAATCGCCAGCCTGGTCGAGCAGCGCCAGGCGGCCGAGAGCGAGCTCGTGGCCGGCGTCGTCACTATGTATGAGAACATGCGCCCGCGCGATGCCGCAGCCATCTTCGATCAGCTCGACATGAGCGTCCTGGTGCCGATCGCCAAGGCCATGCCGCCACGCAAGATGGCGCCGATCATGGCGCAGATGCAGCCGGCGCGTGCGCAGGAGCTCACGGTGCGGCTCGCGGCCGTAGCCGAAGCCTCCCAGCCGATGGTCGCCCAGACCGGGCTCGAGGCGCTGCCGCAGATCGTCGGACAGTGAGCCCGGTTCCGTCGCGCTTCGAGGCGGCAAAAGTCGAATCCGCTGTGGCGCCGTAAGTCAAAGTTAAGTCCGACCAGCTAAGGTCCCGAAGGTTTGGCCGGACCGGCAATGGCGGTGAATGCCGCGCATTCGCACGGTCCCAGTATCGGGCAAGGCGTCGGTGAAGAAGGCGAACGGATGGCAGAAGGCCATCGCGGCTCTCAGCATTCTGTTCCTCTTTGCCCTCGCGGCAACGGGGCCCGCAACTGCGCAGGACGAGGCGCAGCTCATCGCGACCGCCGAGGACGGCTATGGTCGGCTGGTGCTCGACTTTCCCGGACGCACCGACCTGCCGTCCTATGAACTGCGCTATGACAACGGGGTGATCTCCATCACCTTTGCGGAGCCTGTCGCCATGACGGTTCCGGATATCGCATTGCTGTTGCCGGATTACGCCTCCGTCGCCCGGCTTGATCCCGACGGACGCGGATTGCGCATCGGCTTGCGGCGCTCGCTCAACCTCAATCGCATCCCGGCCGGCGAGCGGCTGTTCATCGATCTCCTGCCGCCGGACTGGCAGGGCATGCCGCCCTCGCTGCCGCAGGTGGTGATCGACGAATTGGCCGAGCGCGCGCGGGTCGCTGCGATCGAGGCGGAGCGTCGCCGCAAGGCCGAAGGGGTCGACGCGCTCGATCCGGAGGTCGCCCTGCGGCTGGGGCGCAATCCCACCTTCCTGCGCCTGCAATTCGACTGGAGCGTCGATACCGATGCCAGTTTCGTTCAGGATGGCCCGCTGGGAGCGCTGGCCTTCGAGTGGCCGGTGGATATCGATCTGACCGACCTGTTGATCGATCTGCCGTCCGAAATCCTGTCGGCCGAGGCCGAGAATACGCCCGATGGCGCCGTCGTGACCTTCCAGTTCGTAGACAATGTCACCCCGCGCTTTTACGAGACGAGCACGCGCCGGACGATACTCGATTTCGACCTGGCGGGCGTCAGCCTGCCCGCACTGACGACTACGGAGCTCGAGGCGGCGTTGCCGGACCGCAGCGAAGTCCGCGCCGAGAGTTCCGCGCCCGCGCCGGTTGCCGACGAGACGCCGATCGTGCCTTTCGTCACGCGGCTCGGCGACACGGTGCGCATCGTGTTTCCGTTCGAGCAGGAGGTGCCTTCGGCCGTGTTCCGGCGGGGTAACTCGGTCTGGCTGGTGTTCGACACCGGTGCCGGCATCGGGCGGATCGATCAGATCGACAATCTCGATGGTATCGCCAGCGGCTTCGAGGTCGCGCCGATCGGCGATGCGCAAATGGTGCGGATCGACCTCGCGACCGAGCGCATGGCGACGCTGGGTTCGGAAGGCCGTGCCTGGGTGTTGTCTCTTGGGGATACGCTGCTTGCCCCGACCGAGCCGGTGCAGCTCGTGCGCCAGCGCGATTCCTCAGGCCAGCTGGAATTGAGCGCCGACATGGTCCGGCCGGCACGCGTGCACAGCTTCGTCGATCCGCTCGTAGGCGATACCCTCAGCGTGGTAACGGCCTATCCGCCGGCGCGCGGCATCACGCGCCAGCTCGACCATGTCGATTTCACCGCCCTGCGCAGCATTCATGGCCTGGTGATCCGGCCCAAGCGGCCTGGCGTCGCCGTTGCGATCGACGAGCGCCACGCATTGATCAGGGCCGAGGACGGGCTGACGCTTTCCGACGAGCCGGTGCGCTTCGATCTGGGCGGAACGCCGCCCGCCGAGCGTATCGGGCGTATCGATTTCTCCGCCCTGACGGCCGCCGATACGGGGCGCTATGTCGAGCGGGTCGATGAGTTGCGGGCCGCCGCCGCGATGGCCGAGGGAACGAATCGCGACGCGGCGCGGCTCGATCTGGCGCAGTATCAGCTGGCGAACGGGTTCGCCTTCGAGACCCTGGGGCTACTGTCGGTGGCCGAAGACGATCTGCGGACGCCCGAGCTGCTGCCGCGCATTCGCGCCATGCAGGGAATTGCCAATGTGCTGGCCCACAGGAGCGCCGAGGCCATCGCCCTGCTTGGTGCCGGGCCGCTGGCCAACGACCCGGACGCGGTGTTCTGGCGGGCGGTGGCGCGGGTCGACGCCGAGCAATATGCCAGTGCCCGGCAGGACGTTCTGGCCGCCGAGGCGGTGCTGCCGGGCTATCCGGCCTGGGCGCGGGCGCGGTTTTTGCTGGCAGGGGTGCGGGCGGCGGTCGAGACGGAGGATCGCACGCTCGCGGCGCGGCTGCTGGCGGAGATCGAGTTTCGGACGCTAAGTCCTGAGGATGCGAGCCTTTATCTGCTTTTGTCGGGCCGGCTGGACGAATTGCAGGGACAGATGGAGGAGGCGATCGATACCTATGGTCAGGTAATCGCTATGGAAATCCGGCCGACGCGGGCGGAGGCGGTTTATCGGACGCTGGCGATCCTCGATGAGCAGGGGCGGCTCGACCTGGCGCTGGCGGCGGATACACTGGCGGCCGAGGCGGTGTTCTGGCGCGGCGGCTCGCTGGAAGCGCGCATGCTCAACATGCTGACGGACCTCTATTTCCGCGAAGGCCAATACCGGCTCGGATTCGAAATATTGCGGCAGGCGGCGATCGGGCCGGGCGGCGGCGAGGCGTTGAGAACATTAACGGAAAAGGCGCAGGGCGTGTTTTCTGAACTGTTTCTGAACGGTCAGGCGGACGCTTTGGAGCCAGTTGAAGCGCTGGGGCTGTATTATGACTTCCGCCATCTCACGCCGCCGGGCGCGCGGGGGGACGAGATGATCCGCAACCTCGCGCGGCGGCTGGTGGCGGTCGATCTGCTCGATCAGGCGGCGGAGCTTTTGGAGTACCAGATCGAGAACCGGCTGACCGGGGCGGCGCGGGCGCAGGTGGGGGCCGATCTGGCGCTGATCTATCTCGCCGACCGCAAGCCGGCGCCAGCGCTGCGGGTGCTCAACGACACGCGGCTGGCCAATCTGTCCGAGCCGCTGACGCGCCAGCGGCGAATCCTCGAGACACGGGCGCTGACGGAAGCGGGGCGACACGTGCTGGCGCTCGACATGCTGTCTTCCATGTCGGGGCGCGACGCCGACCTGCTGCGCGTCGAGGCCAACTGGGCCGGCGGACGCTACGGGCAGGCGGGCGAGCTGATCGAGGCGATGTATCCGACGGCGGGGCTCGCCGCGACGCGGCAGGACCGGCTCAACATCGTGCGCGCCGGCGTCGGCTACGTGCTGGCGAATGACGGGTTCGGCCGGGCGCGGCTGCGCGAGCGCTATGCCGAGATGATGGCGACGACGCCGGAATGGCCGCTGTTCGACCTCGTGACCACCAGCCTGTCGCCGACCGGGCGCGAGATCACCGAGATCGCCCGGCAGGTGGCCGGCATCGAGGCGATCAATGCTTTCTTGTCTGCTTATCGGACAAATTATGGGGGTGCGTTGGTGCCGCAAGCGGCGGGTGCGCAGGGGCCGGCGTAGCATAAATGCCGGCAGGAGACTTCGATACGTCAGGACATGAAGTATTAAATCGCTTGATGCCCGGGGACATTATATACGGAGAAACGTCCTCGGGACTTCCAAAGATATTTATTGTGACGTCAATTCACGACGGTATTTTGGAAGTCAGGCATATTACAACTCAAACAGCAGCAGTTTTCAGCATGGATAACGGGCAATCCACATATGTAGATGGTGGCGGCGATTGCCACATCGTGTCGATATCTCCGTTGGACAACGATCGTCATGAGACGCTTTTAGGTTTAGAAAGAAAAATGCGGCTGTCTATAAATGAGGCCGATTTAAAGCTCACGGACGATGAGACCAGAGTTCTGCTCGAGGCTGAGCAGCTGTTTCGAGCGAGATCGATTGCATTTCAAAAGTAACGGCGGGATGGCTGAAGCGGATGAGGGTAGATGGACCCTCGGGTCAAGCCCGAGTTTTCTCCGAGACCGACAAACGCGATGAAGCGGTGTCGGCTGCGGGCTTGTAGCCCGGTTTCCCGGTGCGGTCGATCCAATCGAGTATGGTGCCCAACTCGCCTTGCAAGGTGATGGAAGTATCCTTGCGCGTCGGGCCGGGGGTGATGACGATACGGTCGATGACTTCTCGGATGGCTTCGGCGGCTTCTCCCGCATCCTCGGGATGGTCGAGCGCCTCGGTCAGCCGCTCGATCCGGCGCCGGAAGGTTTCGGCAATGCCAGGATGAAGGTCGGGGACGTCCTGCGGAACGTCGGACAGGCGGGCGGTGAGACTGTCCTGTCTGGCCTCAAGCTCGGTCAGGCGGTCGGACAAGGCACGGTGCCAGCCACCTTGCTCGATGACGCGCACGATCTCGGCAATGGCTTTCGTTGTCTCTGCCAATTCCTTGCGGCTGGCCTCGGCGGTGGCGCGGCGCTCGCGGTTGAGGCGGTTGGTTTCCTGGGCATAGGCGCGCATGGCTTCCGCCGCCATTTCGGGAGTCATCATCCGTTCGCGCAACCCGGTGAGAACACGGGTCTCCAGTGCCTTGCGGCCTACGGTGCGGGCATTGTCGCAGCCATTACCCAGGACGTGGTTGGTGCAGGCATAGCGATCCTGTCCGCGCTTGGCATAGGAGCCGCCGCAACAGCCACAGACCATGAGGCCGGAGAGCAGGTTGCGCGGCCGGTGGGTGGCGTTGAGCTTGCCATTCCTGGCAAGGCCGCGCTTCACCCCTTCGCGCGATGCCTCGGCATAGTAGAGCGCGCTCAATTCATCCTGCCGCGCCTTGGCCGCGTCCCATAGCTCTTGCGGCACGATGCGAAGCTCGGGAGCCTCCGCGCGTATCCATTCGCTTTCAGGATTCAGCCGATAGGCAAAGTGGCCGGTGTCGGGGTGCTTGACCTTCCGCTGCCGGTTCCAGCGGATAGTGCCGATGTAAAGCTCGCAATTGAGGATGCCGGAGCTGATGGTGCGGTTTCCTCGGATCGTGCTGTCATTCCAGCGCTTGCCGGTCGGGCTGGGGATGCCATCGCGGTTGAGGTCTGCCGCGATGCGCTGCGGTCCCTTTCCGGCAACATATTCGCGGAAGATGCGCCGAACCACCTCGGCCTGTTCCTCGATGATCTCGCGCTCTCCCCGGATCGGCTCGCCGCGCGCGTCGAGCTGGTGGACGACGCGATAGCCATAAGCGTTGCCGCCGCCGATCTTCCCGGCCTCGACGCGGCCCCTGATGCCGCGATGGGTCTTGATGGCAAGGTCTTTGAGGAACAGGGCGTTCATCGTGCCTTTGAGACCAACATGAAGCTCGTTGATCTCGCCTTCCGACAGCGTGAAGATGGTGATGCCTGCGAAGCTCAGGCGCTTGAAGACGCCTGCCACATCCTCTTGATCGCGGCTGATGCGGTCGAGCGCCTCGGACAGCACGATGTCGAAGCGGCCCGCCTGGGCGTCGGCAAGCAAGGACTGAATGCCGGAACGGATCAGCGAAGACCCGGAAATCGAGCGGTCGGAATAGCTCTCCACCACGGTCCAGCCCTCGCGGGCGGCGCGTTCGCGGCATTGGCGCAACTGGTCCTCGATGGAGGCGTCACGCTGATTGTCGGAGGAATAGCGGGCGTAAAGGGCAATGCGGGTCATGGTCTCATTCCTTTTCTCTCGTGCGTTCCTGGCCTCGCCATTTCTTGGCCAGTCCCGAACTCGCCGCATCTACCGTGACAATGCGGATTGAACGTCGGTCAGCGCAAAGTCGTCGCCGACATACAGAAGCGGGGCCGAATGTCGTTTGGCGAGGGCATAGGCGAAGCAATCGCCGAAGTTCAGACCGCCGCGCGTGCCAAATCCCTTGCCGTAATCCAGGCGCGCCCTCATGGCAGCACGGGCAAGGCTCTCATCTATGGATGCAATGGATATGCGGAAGTCGGAAAGAAACGCATCCAGATCGGCAATCGCCTCGTGCCGGTCTCCGTTCCTGATCCGACCTGCCATGACGGTGCCGGCCTCGACATAATTCACCGCCGAGATGAGGCGGGAAGCACCGGTTTGAAGAGCGACCATGCAGTCGGGCGCTTCCGTCTCCTCGAACATGATCGCAATGATGGCGGACGCATCGACAACCATCATCGGGAGAAGCCAAGCTCTTCAGGCGTGTCGCCGACTGCCTCATCCCATTCTTGTTTCGTGACCGGGCGACGGTCATAGCGTCCGGCGCGCTCGCGCACGAAAGCCTTCATGCGGGAAATGTAGTCGTGCTGCGCCTCCTGCTCGGCGCGCAGCCGTTCCAGCCGCTCGCGCATGGCTTGGGTAATGGCGTCCGTCATGGTCTCGCCGGTCATGCGAGACAGTTCCCGCGCCAGCCGGTCCGCTTCCTCGGTCTTGATGCTCAAGGCCATATCTGCCTCCTTCTAGATATGTAATCTAGATAGCATTTCTATCCCGATCTTTCAATGGAAAAGACCAGAATCCCGCCTGCTACGGTTCGTCATCATCGCCGGAATGTTGATCGTTGGCATCTGTCCGGCTCCTGGATGGCTGGTTATCATTGGCGGCACGAATAGTCTTCTCGAAGTCCTCGCGCGCCATGCGGCGGCCGATGATGCGGGCGAGCCGGCGCGCGACCGCATCGAGCTTGCGCAGAGCCTCGGGATCGGGGCCGTTCGCACTGTCGTTATCGTTGGCGGGAACGGGGTAGCTGCCGGGTTCGGGCGGGTCATCCGGCATCATGGTCGACCGCCTTCCCGCCTGGGGCTTCGTTTTCATTGGCGGCACGCCACGTCACGGGGTTGGCAACCCAGCTATTGATGTCGGATTCCCGCCATCCCGCGCCGTGGATGCTGATCCTGAGCTGGGGCGGGAATGTGCCTTCTTTGATCTTGCGGTAGATGGTGGACCGGGAGAGGCCGGTGCGGGCGCGAACGGTCTCCATACGGATGATGCGGTCTGGTGCGGGCATGGCAGCTTTGCCTCCTGCTGCTTGTTTCTGGATGCCCCTGATCCAGTGAGAGCAAGACGTTACGCGCGCGCAAGAGGATTTTTTGCGTCGTCGTGCTGTAGCGTGCAATCGGCGGTAAATAGGAAAAAGATAGAATCCGCCGCTCGATCCCAGCTCAGGCAGTTTTCCTTGATGAAGACCCATTCTGGCCGACGCGGTAGCCTGATTCGATCTGGCTCGTGCCGTCACGAAACCGACCGCGCCCAAGCCGCTTACCTCGCAAACGGAGCGCCAGCGCTCCCGTCAAGCCTTACTTGCTTCCTCACGTTTTGCCGGGCCGTGAACCGGAGCCGTCAAGGCTGGCCGAAGGCCACCGCGAAGCGGCTGCGGCCTTGACTGCCCGGTTCAGGTCCGGCCCCATCTCGGGAAGCAACAAAGGCATTTTCCAAACCATTCGGTTCCAATCCTGATGGCTATCGCGGCAGTATGAACGAAGACGGCGACGATGGGACGGTTCTACATTCCGATACCCAGATCCCGGCCTCTGCCAAGACCGTGACTGAGAGCGAGTTGCCGGCCAAGCCTCATCCCTGAGTCGAAATCCATGCCGATGCCGAGTTGCTTCTTGCGGCCTTCGAGCAGGGATTCGAGCTGCGGATCACGTTCGAGGCTCTGGGCCATGTTGCCCATCTCCGCGCGTGCGGACCTGTAACCGGAATAGTCGCCTGCCGCATATTGCCGTTCGCCTGTCTGTTTGAGGTCCCGGAACCTTTCCACGAAACGATCCGCACGGCGCTCCGGGCTGGTGCGAATCTCGGTTTCCAATTGCAGGGCACGGATGGCGCGATTGACCTTGCCCGATCCCGCCTCATGGGCAAGGCTCTCATCCTTGGCATAGGCCGCTTCGGCGTCCTGCCAGCCATAGGGCCGCACCTCGTCGAATGCCT
Organism: Pseudomonadota bacterium; assembly: GCA_023387585.1. Classification (GTDB taxonomy): domain Bacteria; phylum Pseudomonadota; class Alphaproteobacteria; order Rhizobiales; family Devosiaceae; genus Devosia. The sequence goes on along the minus strand of JAEWHZ010000140.1, from coordinate 28,861 downwards.
TGCGGGCATCGACCAGTTCATCCCATTGCGCGGGGCTGGCCCTGCTCCCGGCATCCTCGGCGTTGAAGACCTGGCCAACGGCATGGGCATGGCGCATGAGCGCCATTCTGCGGGCGTGGCGCAAGGCGTCTTCCGGGTCTATTCCGGCGTCCTGCGCCACCACCTCGATCTCCTGCCTTATTCCCCTGCCGGTCGCCTCCCTTTCCGGCATCTCCGCGCCGCCACGGTACTCGCGCACGCTGAAGATGATGTCGCCAATCCGGTCAACGGCATTGTCCGGCACGCGCACCTGTTCGACGGCGGTATCATGGGCATGGACGGTGATGCCCCGCCGCTCGGCGTAGCTCTGCGCCGGGTCGATCTGCTTTTCATAGTCGGTCGCCATATCCTTGGCGCGGTCGCGCGACAGGGTATCCACCAATTTATCCTGACTCGAAAAATCGTCGCGGCCATAGTGCAGGTCCATGCCGTCACGGTGGCGCGACAAGGCGACATAACTGCCATGCGCGTCCATACCTGGCGTCGCCAGAACATGCGTCCGATCCACCGTCATGCCCTGCGCCTTGTGGATGGTCGCGGCATAGCCGTGGTCGATGCGGTTGTAGTCTTTCAGGTCAAACGAGATGGACCGGCCATCGTCGGTCTGCACATTCATGGACTGCGTGCTGACCTGTTCGATGGTGCCAAGCGTACCGTTCTTGACGCCAAGCCCGCGCTCGTTTTGCAGGAACATGACGCGATCCCCGGCGGCGAAGCTGCGTTCACCGCGCTCGACGGTGATGCGCACGTCCTCACCCAGATCGCCCGCCTCCCGCATCCTGTCGCGGGCGGCTTGGTTGAGTTCCCGCACCTCGGCATTGGTGTGGGTGAGGATGATCCTGCTGCTGTCCGGTGACGCCTGCCGGTCGCGGTCCCAGCGGCCGATCAGATCGTCGCGAGCCTGTTCGCGTGTTTCGACAGAATGCACCATGTCGTGACGGTCATAGGCGCTGATCGCATCGCCGGTTCGGCCGGTCGCCAGATCGCGGGTGGCATCACGCTGCCAGTCCTCGCGCTGGCGGCGGACCTCATGAATCTCGACGCCACCGTGACGGTCGTGGATCGACCGGAACGCCGCGCCCGCTTCGATGGATTGGAGCTGTTGCGGATCGCCGACCAGCACAACCTTTGCGCCTGCTTCCGCTGCATGAGACAGCACGCGCTCCAACTGGCGCGTGCCGACCATCCCCGCCTCGTCGATGACAAGTACGTCGCGCGCCGTGAGCATGTCACGGCCCTGCTGCCAGCCATGTTCCATGCTGGCGATGGTGCGCGAGGCTATGCCCGATCCACCTTCCAGATTTTCCGCCGCGATGCCAGACAGGGCAACGCCGCGAACCTCGTAGCCCGACGCCTCCCATGCCTCGCGCGCTACGCCCAGCATGGCGCTCTTTCCCGTCCCGGCATAGCCGACAACGATGCCGAGATCGCGCCCGTCCGTGACATGTGCCAGCGCGTCGGCCTGCTCGCCGGACAGGACAAGGCCGCGCTGTTCGGCGCGCGCAAGTGCTGCTTCTCTATCGGCTTCGTTCGCCTCATGGCGCTCGCGCTCGGCCATCATCTCGGCCGCGCGATGGAGCCGCTGTTCGGCCTCGATCATGTCGCGGGTCGTGAACCGATCCTCGCCGCGAGAATCCTTGCCAAGTTCGACCAGATCGGGCGCGTTGCCCATTGCGTCCATCACCTCGTTGAACTGCTCGATGCCGTCGCTGTGCCGGTGCGCGAATATCGCCATGTCGCGGCGCGTGAAGGTGGATTGCTGATGTGTGATCGCGCCCAGTGCCACCGAAGGATCGGCGATGATGCGCTCGCCGTTGTTGCGGGCAATTTCCCGGTGCATGTCCGCGCGGTCGGCGGCCTCGATCCCTTCGCCCTCGATGCGCTGCGCGGGTGCGCCGATCTGGCTCTGCGGCTCAAGCCCGATGCCCTGCGCCTCAAGGCTGCGGTGGTCGATCCGGGCGTCGATGTCGAGTTCGGCCAGCCGTTCGTTGACATGCTCGGCCCAGCGTTCGCGCCAACGCTCGACCATCTCGGTGCGGTTCCAGTCCCGGACCTTCTGGCCGAAACCGTTCTCGTTCACGCTGCGCATGGTCAGCATGACGTGGGCGTGGGGTTTGGGCATCCCGTCCTCGCCGACGTCCCAATGGACATTCAAATCGGCGATCATGCCCTGATCGACAAATTCGGCTTGGGCGAAGTCGCGGGCGAGTTCGATGCCCTGCGCCTGCGTCATCTCGCGGGGAATGGCAAACTCCACCTCGCGGGCAAGCTGGGCGTCCTTCCTGACCTCGACGGCTTCAACGTCATTCCAGAGCCGTTCTCGGTCGGACCATTGCTCCGGTGCGCCATCCGGCAGCATCACCTCGGAATGGACGACGCCGCGCTTGGCGGAAAAATCCTGCACGCGGTCGATGCGCTCGTCACGCATCCGCGAAGCCGAGCGGTAGGCGGCGGACGCCACTGCACTCGACCCAGCCTTGCGGCCAATGACCTTGACGTGAAGATGATAGATCGCCATCGCGATCAAGCATTGCCACGGTCAAGCGCACGTCGGAACGACGTATAAGCGCGCCCTCCCTCGAAAAAATCTCGGGATGGACCGGGCCGTGCCACACCGTCCCGGCAACAATACTGCGTTCTGCCGTCCGCGCAACTATCATCACTGCATCAACAGCTTATGGAGATGATGATGCGCAAGCCACGGGACTATGACGCGGAACTGAAGGCGCTGGAAGACAAGGCGCGGGAACTCAAATCCCGCAAGGTGCAGCAGCTTGGCGAACTGGTCATCGCCACCGGGGCGGATGCGCTTACCGCCGACGAATTGGCCGGTGCGCTAGTCGCACTGGCCGAAACGAAAGACCCCGCAAAGAGGGAGGCATGGGCCAAGCGCGGGGCCGCATTCTTTCAAGGCCGGTCGCGGCGAACTGGATCAGCGCCTGACCGCGACACTGGCGGCGCTCCAACGCAACCGGGCAGCGCGCAACCGGCATCAGGCAACGCGGGCGCGCAATGACATGCGCACATGGCAGATCGAGCGCCGCAAACGAACGCGCCACCTGATCGAACTCGGCGGTCTCATCGTCAAATCCGGCATCGTGGACCTGACAGGCGATGATCGCGCCACAATCTACGGCGCGATGCTCTGGATGGTCGAAAAGCTCAACAGCGAGGATGGCGAACGGGCGCGAACGCTGTGGGCCAGACTGGGGAAGGAGAGCTTTTGTGGGAAGACGACGTGGCAGGCCGGCGAGTGAGCGAAGCGGCACGCCTATTCTCCCATGGCGGCGCTGAGGACGAGACCGCAGGCCGCGTCCATACCCTCCCATAACGGCGAAGGCTCATCTTCCGATACAGCCGAGCGGGAAATGAAGCTGAACTCGGCAATAAGCGGTGTCCGGCCTTCCGTCGCCAGCGTGAGCGCATAATAGCTCAGCGGCCTTTCAGTACCTTCCCAGACGACGGTTCTATCGGCGCGGCTGGCAAATATGTCGCGCAGGAAGGCTCCGGTGTCGCCCGACCCCGCCGTGAGCAATCCGCCATCGGCGTCGAACAGCATGAGATAGGTGGCTGTGTCTTGTTAGGACAGTGCGACAAAGCTCACTTCGATTCGGTCACGACCTTTCCATTGCGGCGGTCAGCAGCCCTGCGCAGGCTGCATCCATGCCATCGGCCATATGCGCGGTTTCGCCGTTGAGCGTCGTCAGCGGATGCCGGAGGGTAAACTTGCTGGCGAGGGGCGTGTCGCCCTCGACCTCCAGCGTGAAGTGATGGAAGGTCGCGGTCTCCGTCGGCGCGGGATAGGCCAGTAGTTCGGCCAGGAAGGCCTCGGCATCTGCCGGCGCGACGGCAAGCACCCGGCCGGCCGCGTCCGGCAGCAGCGCATAGGGGGATGGTTCCTTGTACTCCACCTTCTTGCTGTCGAACTTCCCGGCAATGTTGACGGTCACCGCCTCGCGCCCCCGCCATAGCGGCGGCAGGCCGGGCCAGAACAGCGAAGGCACGATGGCGCCGTCCCGGCAGGCCAGGCTGAGCCAGGGGCGGTTGGTTTCGTCGGGCTCGCCCTCTGCGCCATGGCGCGTCCCGTCGGAGCGGACATGCACTGCCGTTTCGCCCGCTGGGCCCGTGGTGCGGATGAAGCCCGTCGTCGACCAGCCATCGGGAACGTCGAGCGCAATGTCCGCGCCCAGCCCGTGGGTAAGGGTGAAGGCGGCGCAATCGATCTGGCGCAGCAACTGGTTCGCCTGGACGCCACTGCCCGACATCACGCCGATCCTGGATTGGAATAATGGAGCGTCGTCCAGCGAATGGGTACACACACGCGACGGCAGCGCGTTTCTGGCGGCAAACGACGCCGGGCTTCTGGGTACTTTTTTCACTGATGGCCGGGGATTTATAGGCTTCGACAAAGCGGTGGTCACCGCTTTGCTCCGGCTCGGCGGAAAGGACCGCATGCGGGATACGACAGCCGCGACGCTGCAATGGAACCTGAGTTTTTTCTATTTGGACAATGGGGACCTGATCGCGGCGAACCGATGGGACGATGATTGCCTGGAGCCGATTATCGTGTCCATGGCTTCGGGTTCATGGCAGGTAAAACCCCTGCCGCTGCCCGAAGATTCCTGGCTTTGCAGACTTGCCGGGACGTCGGCGGGCGAGATGGCCGCAGCACTCCGCGATCGCCGATTTGTTCTCCTGCTGGACACATTGCAGATCATCGATGCGCAAACGGGGGAACTGAGCCTCAATGCCCCATATACCCCTGTAAAGAGCATCAGCGCTTCCCTGGATGGGCGGCATCTCAATGGGCTCAAGGACAATGGCACCGTCGACATTCTGAGCGGCACCACTGGCGACCACCTGGTGACCGTCCATGTCTTCTCCGATGGCTTATGGCTGATCATGACGCCGGAAGGTTTCTATACCGCAGGCGGTGGGGGCGACGATCACCTGCGCGTCACCCAAGGGCTGCGCAGCGCCTTTTCCATCAGCAAGTTCCGCGATGCCCTTTATCGTCCCGATCTCGTTTCTGAGGCGCTCAACGGCGATCCCGAGGGGCTGGTTCGCGCGGCGGCGCAAACCGTATCGCTCGAGCGTATCCTGCTTTCGGGTGCGGCGCCGATTGCGGAGGTAGCCGGGGAGCGGGCCGGAACCCGTTTCCATGCGCGGGCGCAACTCACCGACAGCGGGGGCGGCATCGGACGCCTGGAATGGCGCGTCAACGGGGTCACGCAGCAAACGGCGGCAGGCGTTACGGAATTCGCCGCCGAACTGCATCTGGCAGAAGGTGAAAACCGTATCGAGCTGGTGGCCTATAACCGTGAAAATACCATTCAGGGCCGTTCGCGTGTCCTCAATGTGACGGTTCAGAGCGGGGAACTGGGCAAGCCGCGCTTGCATATCCTGGCGCTGGGGGTCGACACCTATGCGCTCGATGCGCTGACCCTGCGCTATGCGACGCATGACGCGACCAGCATGGCGGAGAGCTTCGCGCAGGCGGGCAACGGCCTTTACAGCGAAATTTTCACCCATCTTCTGCTCAATGAGGAGGTCACGCGCGAAAATCTCGCCGCGACCTTCGCGTCGCTGGCGCAGGCCATCCGTCCCAACGACGTCTTCCTGTTCTTCTCGGCGGGACATGGGAAAACGCTGGAGGGGCGGTATTTCTACATTCCGCAGGATTTCACCGGCACGACTGTGGCGTCGATCCGGGATTTTGCCATCGGCCATGCGCAATGGCAGGAATGGTTTTCGATGATCCCGGCGCAAAAATCCCTGCTGCTGTTCGACACCTGCGACAGTGGTGCCATCGTCGAGACTCTTGTCGGGCGCGATCTGCGCTTCCGCTCCGCTACGGACTATCTGGGCAATGCGACCGGACGCGCGCTTCTGTCCGCGTCCAGCAGCTACGAAACGGCCTGGGAAGGCTATGAGGGGCATGGCGTGTTCACCTACAGCATCCTGCAAGCCTTGCAGCATGCCGACCTGAACGAGGATGGCGTCATCGACATCGATGAGTTGGCATCTACGATACAGGAGACCGTGCCCGTCATCGCTGCCGAGGTCTGGAACGAGCGCCAGACGCCGCTGTTCAAGGCGCCGCTGGTGGGTTTTGCCGTTGCCGAGCCGTTAAGGGCATCGCCCTAGATACCCGATTCAGGAGCCTCTCGGAAAAAACTAAACACCCCGCCGCTGTAAGTGTCCGGCACGAACAAAAGGGGGTAGCGATGACATCGCGGGCCATAATCGCAATGCTGATCGCGTTATCGGCGCAGCCGGCAGCGGCGGTGCAAGGCGCTGCCGCGCCGCAGACCAACTCCGGCTCGGACGAGACCTTCCACAAGGCCTCGGCACGACAGTTTCTGCCGCCGCTCGAATACGGCCTGCCGGTGGGGCTTGCCAGCGACAGGCTTGGCTGGGTTGAGGTCCAGCATATCCTGCAAAGCCGGGGACTTATGGAGGTGGACCTCAATGGCGCGCCCGACGCAGCGACGCTCAAGGCATTGAGGGCCTATCTGGAGCCCCTGGCCGAACGGCTTGTTGCGCGGGTCGAATTGGCCGAAGCGCGAGCCATGCGCGCAAGCGGCTCGGGTCAGGCGGAGCCAGGTCCGTTCCGGCATGGAAACTGGAGCGAGACGGAGACCGAAGGCCAATATTCGGGCGAAATGTATTTCCCCTATGCCGGGGATCCATCTCCAGCAGGATATGTCGGTGTCTCCGGTTCGGGCTGGCCGCATATGTCGGAATATTACCGTCCGGGCGACCGGCGCGGCTCTCCGCTCTGCCGGCTGACGCGGTTCAGCCCGCAACGTCCGGGATATTTGAACTGCAAGCTGCTGGACGGCCTGATCGAGATCAGGGAGCGCGATGGGATGCGCGAGATCATTTTCAGTGTGGATGAGCAGCCTGTGGCGCGCTTCGTCACCTGGCTGGGTTACCACGGGGGCGAGGACCGTCACCGCCGTTGGCATAAATTCACAGATAAGTTTTGATTCTTCCGATCTACGAAAAAAGCTACCTATCCCCACGCCGAATACGGACAGAGCAAACCGGATCAGGGAATGAGGAGATCGATCATGGGGCATTCGGTTTTTCGTGCAAAGGCGCAGCGCAACAGCTATCTCACGTCGATTGGTGGCATGGCGGGAATCATTTTCGTCGGCATGGCGGGCCCGGCATTTTCGGTGGAGCAATGCATGGCGGCGACCGTCGACTGGCAGCGCTCTCTTGGCGATCTGGACTTACGTACCGCCGTCTTCACTGCGGATGGTCGCCATCTGATCGTTGGCGCTGGCGTGCCGCAGCCCGGCCCACACGACGAGAGTGCCCAAACCCCGCATGACGCCGCTGTCCTGGCGATCGACTGGGACACCGGCGCGACCGTCTGGCAGGCGCATGTAGCCGGAGATGGGGCGCGGGAAATCGAGGCCATGACGATTACGCCGGGTGGCGATGTGGTCGTCTTGGGACAACTTGGCCATACCCCGGTGCCCATAGGCGGCTTCCAGGACGAATTTGCCTGGGCCGCTCGCTTGAGTTCCGCAGGCGAAGTGCTTTGGGAAAAGCAATTCGGCACCAAGGGCAGCCTGCATGGCTTCTTCAGCGGCCTGGCCTTTGAGGATGAGTCGGTTCTTTTCGCCGGCTGGACTGAAATCAGCTCGCATGAAGCTGACGACGGCTATGGATGGCTCGTCAGGGTCGAACCCAATGGGGAATATCGCTGGGATATACCCATCGATAATAGGATACTGGGCATTTTTCCCCGAGATGAGACCTCAACCATAGTCCTGCTGGGCGGAGAAGACGGGCAAATAGACTTTTGGGACCTGGATGAGGGTGCGAAGCTGTTTCCCTGGGGTGGAGTTTCGCTCGGCCTGGACGATATTTGGATAGAGGATGTCTGGATCGATGGGATTATCGATTACGATCGCGTCGACAATCTCCTGATCAGGGGCATGCAGTTCGATGATGTGAGCGACAAGGACCTGATCCTTCGCCCTGATGAGAATGGTGGTATCCGGTGGCGGCAGCTCAGTGTCGGGGAATGGCCCTGGATCAACGGATTGGCGGGGACACAGGGCGACTTGCTCATTCTTCCGAATGGTGTCGATTTGGACCCATATGAGGTCGCTTTCACGACGGCATCCGAATTGCTCGTGCTTGGCGCGGTTACGGGGGAGCACAAAGGCGCTTTGCGTACCGATCTGGCGCATATGGCGCCGCGTGGTGTGGTCGCTATTCCCGGAGGCTACGATATAGCCCTGTTCGGCGTAGACACGCGGGGGGCAGACGGCGGCCCTTGGAACGGGGATGGCCTTCTCGCTAAAGTGGCTGTCAGCTGCGAATAGACGCCGGGATCGACATGGCAGGCCCCGGCAGTAGCGGGCCTGTCAGATGTCCCGGAAAAACTATCTGACCCCTCCGTTGTGTACATGCCAGGTCTAACCCTGCTGAAAGAGGCACACATGTATTGGAGAAAGCTTGCAACGGCTATCGTGGCGGTCCTTCTGATCGCCAATCCCACCCAGGCCCAAACAGAAGCCACGCGAGCGCAAGCCATTTCCCACGCGCTGGGGCTGGAGAATTTCGGCGCGTACCCCCCACCAAGGATCTTCGACACGCTCGATGGCTATCGCTACGACATTTCCAGTTACGCCCTGCCCTTGCTGGAAGGCAAGGGCAAAAGGCCCGAGATCGTCGATTGGCTACAGCGTATCTATGGTACGGGCAGCCAGATGCAGTTCACCGTCAGGTCTTATATTCCTGCTGATGGTTCGGGTTTCCCCGCAGTAGTTCGGGACGACATAGCTGCTTTCAGTTCGTCTGATGTCGTCATCTCGGAATGGTCACGCTTCGACCGAATGCGCGAGGGCAGTGTCACTCTGTATCTCGGCACGGAGGAAGACTTTGCCAAGAAGCCCGTTCAGGCCGACGTGGCGCGAAGCTGCACCATGCGAGCATGCATTCTCCTCGGCCTCGACCGCAACGATGAGAACGGCATCAAACAGGCCATCGACTGGGTGCAGCGGATAGCGGCTCATTTCGCGACCGTACAAGAGGAGCGCCTGACAGGGATAAACATCATGCCGGACGGGACGATCTGGGCACCCGGCTCACACCCTCACGGCAATCTAAAACCGATCGAATTCGCTCGCGACCTGATGCGATCGGAGGGTGCCACCGTCGTAGGTAAGAACTGCGGCGTCGTCCTCGAAACAGCCAACAATGGCGGCCCGATCTCTGCCTCTTATATATGCAGACTGAGCGTGGACAATCTGGGCTAGGGCAAGACGCGGAGAGGTCAGGAATGCTGGAAGATATTGAGATAAGTTATAGCAGGCTTGTGTTTGAAACCTTGCGGGTGCCACGGATAGACTTCCGCTCGCTTGCAGCCGCGCCTGAACACGGCGGTAAGCAGCTACATTGGCGGTCTGATTGTGGATGACGAGGTGGATTATCTTGAAAGCCTGCTCGGCGAGGGCTTTTCTCCCGATCAACTGCTGTTCACCTTCGAGGCCGACGAGACCACTAGCCTGCTCGGCTATGCTGCCGGGCACGGCAGCATAGAGATGGTGAGGCGCCTGATCGCCCTTGGCGCCGATCCCAATCGCTGGTCGGGGCGCTCGCCGTTGGGCGCCTTGGCGCGGCGCTCCGCATGCCGCGCGCAATTGGATATCGCCGCACTGCTCCTGGAAGCGGGAGAGAATGTCGAAGCGGCGGACCAGGATGGGCTCTATCCCATCGTTTATGCCTGCGCACGCGGGTATCGCCAATTGACAGATATGTTCCAGGCCAAGGCCGGGGGTTTCGAGGATCGCCAGATTTCGCTTCTTGAGTATCTGCTTGCCCACCATGATAGCGACCGGGTGGCACAGGAAAGCGAATTGGCACTAGCCATCATTTGGGCTGCGAGCCTGGAATCGGTCGAAAGCGCCAGAAGTTGGATGTTGCGGATCGATGCGATGACCCGCGGCAAGGAAGAAGGCCTCAACTGCATTTCGGGTCTGCTATACGGTTTATGGGATTTTGGGCATGCCGACCTGATCCGGCAGGTGGCCATCGACCATGTCGTGCACCATCGAGATGGCGGGGGATTGTCCATGCTGCTGGAAGGTTGTGTACGAAACGAATGGTACGCCACGGCGCGCCGGATACTGGCGCATTTGCCACCGACAGACACGCCCGATCTGCGTTGTTTCTCGGCGGGCTTGTCGTGATGGGGGCAAGCATGCGATGGCTTGGCAATCGTGAACGTTTGGTCGCGGGGCTTGCCTTCCTTTTGGGCTTGGCAAGCATCGGGGCGGCACTGGCTTGGCAATATATCGGTGGCGTCATTCCTTCCGAACTCGCCGAGCAGCAGCGGCTTTCTTACTATTGGGGGCTTCCAATCCTGGGCGCGGCCCTAATTTTCTGGTGCCGTTTAGCGGTGCCGTGGCTCTACGCGGCGATGGCAGCGGTGATAGGGGCTTTTGTGTGGAGCACCTATCTGGGCTTCCTACATGCCGGCGCCGAATGGGGAGTCTGGCCTAACCCAGTTGCATGTGTGGAGCCATCCGATCTTGGATTCGATACTGCGATGATCGGCATCATGCCTGTCGAATGCAACGTCGTACAGCTGCGCATTTTCGGACTGTCGCTCGCCGGATATAACGCGCTCGTTTCGCTGGCGATCGTCCTGCTGCTGGTCCTGGCTCTGACGATGCGGGACCGCAGCGCCGCCATCCAGCCGCGTCTGCGATAATTTCACCCGAGCAACCAGCATCTCCGAAAAAAAGGCGGACATTCCGCCGCTGCCTCCTGCCGACACACCGACAAGGCGTTGATCGCCCCGGTGAAACTCAGGAGGTCAATATGTCCAAGACGATCCGCTTGCTGGCACGATACGCAGTCCTCGCCTTGGCCGGCGTCAGCGTTTCCGGCATCGAGGCGCAGGAGCAGCGCCACCTTTCCGTGGAGCAGAAGCCATTTCAGGCCTTGCAGGCCCCGCAATCGAGCCTCAAGGTCGATAGCTGGATCAACAGCCATGACGGCGTCTATCGGCCCGGTGAAACGCTGGAACTGGCCGTTCGCCTCAGCCATGACGCCCATGTGCGGGTCTTCAATATCGATGCGAATGGCCAGACCACGCTGATCTATCCCAATGAGATGGCGCCCGACACGCTGTTGCCGGCCGGTCAGATTCATCGCCTTCCCACGCCTGATGCGGATTATGTGTTCCGGGTTTCGCCGCCCTATGGCACCAATCTGCTGCAGGTGGTGGCGACGACCTATAGCGGCGATTTCACCGCGGACATTCCCTATTCTCAGCCCGGTGCTTTCCGGGAATTTGACTGGGCAGGTTCGCGTCTGGCGCGCCATCTGCAAGTGGTAGCCAATGGCAACAAGGCGAACTGGACCTTCAGCGAGCAGCTATTCGAGGTCGTTCCAGAGCGGCGCGCTGTCAATACCCTGCCTGACTTTCCTTTGCCCGAAAACAACTTCGAGTTCGGTGTCCGGCTTGTGCAGGATAGCTATGGCATGGGCGAGCCGCTCGAACTGACGGTTTATTCCGCGAGGGCTTGCCAGCTGACGCTGCTCAGCTACGACGCTTATGACAAATGGATGCTGGTTTTCCCGAACGGCTGGGGTAGCGACCGCATCCGGGTGCAGGCTGGCGTCACCCATGTTTCGACGGACGAAGGATATCCCGGCCTGTGGATCGGAAGCGAACATTCCGGTCCCAACCGTCTGATCGCTCTCTGCGTCCCGGAAACGACAGCTTCCATGCCGGACTACGACACCTATCTGGTGCGCAAATTCATGCAGCAAATCGCTGCGAACGGAACCGCGAACCAGACCCCGGTCGATGCAGTGATCGACGGAGTGGCCTTTCAAATCGCGAGGCTCGATCAGGCCTGGGCCACTGCTGATTTTGAAATGCTCATTGATTGGGAGGAATGACAATGTGTGATGTAAAATACGCTCGAGTCCGGGCGCTGGCCGCAGGTCTTTTTATTTCCGTTACCCTGGCCTGTTCAGCCTTCGCTCAGGATGGCGGTAACAGGACGCGCATCCTCATCGTGGACGATTTCAATCCTAGCGCCATCGCCGAACAGTCGTCCGAGACGGTCGCTCGCAAGTTGACGGTCGAGGGCTCCACGGTCAGCCTCATGCTGCCGGTCGAATTCGACTATGACAGCGCGGGTCTGCGTCCGCAGGTGCAGCAGCAGCTTCTTGGTGTTGCCCAGGTGCTCAACGATCCCAGGATGCGCGGCTATCGTTTCGTGGTCGAAGGCCATACCGATTGGGTCGGCTCGGACGCCTACAATCAGCCCTTGTCAGAGCGGCGCGCCTTTTCGGTCGTCAACTATCTCGCCGCGCTCGGTGTCGACCGGACCCGCATGACGCCGGTCGGTTACGGCCGGACGATGCCGCTGCCAAACCTTAATCCCTATGACGGCCGCAACCGCCGAGTGGAATTCGTTCTGGTGCCTGATCCCTACAATCGCTTCTGAAGGAATATAGCCATGACACGCACAAGGAACAGGCTCAATTTGGCTGTACTATTGGCAGGCTTAGTGCTCGCCACGACGCCGGTAGCGGCGCAGCCGGCTGTGCACCCCGATCCCACGCTGCTTTTTTATCATCTCGATGAGGCCAGCCACCGGCGGACGCAGCTTAATGGAACCGCGGGTCTCCCGCGTGTGCGGATCGGTGATGCCGTGGTCATCTGCTTTTCGGCGCCGCAAGCGGGCTGGGTCAATCTCTGGAGCATCAACCCGGATGGCAGCTTCGGGCTGATCTATCCCAATAAATTTTCTGGCCATGGCGGCAATGGCGCCAAGATAGCGGCCGGCGAACAATATTGCATGGGCGAAGACGAGAGCTTCCGCCTGCGGGTGCGCGGCGAAGAAGGCCGCTCGCAAATCTATCTTAACTGGGTTGCGACCGAGGAGGCGCTTCTGGCTCCCGAACATTTCATCGATTTGTTCTCCCAGAACGAGATGCAGACATCCCGTACCATTCGGACGCATGATCTGGGCCGGTCCGACGTCTATTTTTCCTACACGGTGATGGAGTGAGAGATGACACACCTGGTTTTCGGCACCCTTCGCAAAATCGCCCTGGCCTGCGCGGTCATCCCCGCGCTGGCCGGCGCGGCCCAGGCCCAGGACCGCTTCGACTGCCGCGAATATGATGGACGCACCACGGCCAGGATCATCGGCGGCGCATTGGCCCCGATCGAGGATTTCCCCTGGATAGTGTCGCTCACCATATCGAGGCCCTATTCCGTCGCGATTTGCGGTGGCACCGTTCTCAATGCAAGCTGGGTCCTCACCGCTGCTCATTGCGTGGCCGAGGGCACTGCCGGTTCCAATCGCACCGTAGACGGCGAGCAAATCACCCTTCGCCACAAGAGCGCCAGCCGCAGTTCCGGCGGCCAGACTTATCGGGGGCAGGCTGTATTCATTCCCCGCGCCTATGCGCATGATCCGAATGGCGCACCTTTCGACATCGCCCTGATCAAGCTGGCTGAGCCAATGACGATCGAGAATCGGAAACAGGTGATCCAGCTACAAAATCCTGCCTTGGCGGAGCGGCTGGCGTCTCCCGGCGCCTGCGCTACGACATTGGGCTGGGGTTCTACCGAAACCGTAGTGTTTTCCGATCTGCTGCAGCAGGCCAGCCTGCCGATCGCCCGCCAGGAAGACTGCGTTGCCTTCAATCCGCAAAAGGTCGACGCAACCATGCTCTGCGCGGGCCACGAGAAAGGCGGCCGCGATTCATGCAGTGGCGATAGCGGCGGTCCTCTGGTGATCTATGGCGGCCCGACCGGCTGGACCCAAGTCGGCATCGTCAGCTGGGGTCCCACACCCTGCGGGCAGGCCGGCAATTATGGCGTCTATACCCGCGTGTCAGACTATATCGGCTGGATCCAGTCGATCATCCAAGCCAGTTGAAAGGCCAGACAGATGAAGATCGCTCGCCCATTCTTGTCATTGCTCACGCTGGCGACACTGCTGACGACCGGCCCCATTCACGCCGAAGACGCCACGGACGCGCCCGCAACGCTGAGCGCAGCGGAAAGGATCAATGCCTTTGGCCTCGAACTGTTGCAGGCGGCGCTCGACCGCCCGGACAGCGGCACCATCCTGCTTTCGCCTCTCAATCTGGCACAGGTCGCGCTCATGCTGGATTCGGGCGTTTCGGAAGGGAGCAGCTATGAAACCAGCGGGACCATCGGCGCGCTATTTGGCCTCGAAGGCTCGGATGGGCTGACGGCGCTGGCGCTGCAGGCCGCCGAACTGTCGCAGGACCTGCAAAATGGCGACGCCGCCGCGCCCCTGCGGCTGGCGGCGTCTATATGGACCGCACCCACGCTGGCGCTCTGGCCCGAATACCAGGAATTCCTCGAGGGTACCTTTGGCGCAAGTGTCGAGCAGGCCGATTTTACCGCGTCCGAAACGCTGGACCGGATCAATCAGGTCATCAGTGAACAGACAGGCGGCCTGATCTCTCCCATGCTGGAGGACCTGGATGCGCAGACCCGGCTGCTGCTGGCCAGTGCGCTGCATTTCAAGGCCGATTGGGCCATGCCGTTCGATCCCGCCCAGACCGTGGAGGGCCCTTTCACGACCGCCGCAGGCGACGAGGTCAGCGCCGATTTCATGGTTATGGAGAGCACTCTGGAGCATTGGAGCGCGCTGGACAGCGAATTCGCCGCCTTACCCTTTACTGCAACGCCAGACCAGCCCGCGTTCGAGATCGTCATCGGCTTGCCTGGCGCGGACGTGAACATGGCATCCTGGGACGATGAGGACTGGCGGGCTCTGCTCAACCACGCCGCGTCCGACCGCACGGCCATGCCCGTCACCCTGCAATTGCCGCGCCTGTCGGCAAGGGCCGGCGGCGACATGGCGCCGCTCTTCGAGGCTGCCGGGTTCGGGCAGTTGTTCTCCACCCCTTTCGATACGCTTTCCGAGCAAGCCGTGGTCATTGACAGCCTTGTGCATCGCGCTGTGCTCGAATGGAACGAGGCGGGCGCAGAAGCCGCGACTGCGACTGTGGCGGGCATGGTGCGAACCATCGCCATCACGCCGCATACCCTGAGGATCGACCGGCCCTTCCTGGTCCTGCTGCGCGAAAAGGAAAGCGGTTTGATCCTGCTGCTTGGGAGCATCGACCGGCCCTGACATTCAACCGGAACCCGGCGTGGGAAAACCCCGCTCATCCCACCGCTGTCTCCCATCAACTTAGGTTGAGCCAATAGGAGAGGCGCCATGTTCCATATCCGAAACGTTGCAAGGACCGTGCTGGTCCAGATCCTGATCCCCGTCGTTGTCGCCACCCTCGGCATGGTGGCGACGTCGTTGGCCGCGCTGGCCCAAGAGCGGGTGGCGCTGGTCATCGGCAACAGCAAATATCAAAACGCGCGGCCGCTGCCCAATGCCAGCAATGACGGCATCGACATGATGGGCACGCTATCGGGCCTGGGTTTCGACGTGTTGGGCGGCACCGACCTCGGCTACGACGAAATGAATCGTTTGATCGGCCAGTTCGCTGAGCAGGCGGACAATGCCGAAATCGCCCTGGTTTTCTTTGCAGGCCATGGCGTCCAGGCCGATGGCCGAAACTATCTCATCCCCGTCGATGTCCGGCTGGCCAGTGATCGCGACCTAGCCTTCCAGGCAATAGACATGGCTATGCTGATGATCGCAGTGGAACGTAGCGCGTTCGGCGTCATCCTACTCGATGCCTGCCGCGACAATCCCTTCATTGCACGCATGGCCCAGGCCAATCCGGTCCGCAATCTCGGCAGCGGTCTGGCCCGTGCCGACATTCCGCCGCGCTCGAACCTGCTGATCGGTTACGCCACCCATCCCGGCGGCCTTGCCGACGATGGCGACCGCACCGTGGGTAATAGCCCCTATACTAAGGCGCTGCTGACCTATCTGCCGGAGGACATGGACCTCTACCGCGTCCTTGCCCATGTCGCGGACGCGGTGAGCAAGGAGACGCAGGGCCGGCAGAATCCCTGGCTGGAGGGTAATCCACCGCTTGCGGAGATTCGCCTTGCGGCCAACGCCACGACCGTGCGCACCTTAGTACCGGAGCCGGTGAGCAAGATTGGCGGCGAGGTCTATACTTTCGACCCCGAGCCACAGCCTTGCTCCAATTGTGGTTCCGTCATCATCGGCCCTGATGAGGAAGCGCCCGATCCCACGCCGCAGCATCCGGCCAATGTCGTGGCGCCGCCTCCAAATCCCTCCCGTGCGACACGCTGCGATGAATTGGCTGCCAATCCATTTGATCCCGACAAGATTGAAGCCGTGCAGGGTTTCAAAATGGAACTGATCAACTGGGAGCTTGCCATCCCGGCTTGCGAGCAGGCCGCTGCTCAATTTCCTCAAGAGCCGCGTTTCCAATATCAGTTGGGCCGGGCCCTGCAAACAGCGGGCCGTTATACCGAGGCGCGGACGGCATACCTTGAGGCTGCGAAGTACGACTATGGCCATGCCGTCAACAATATCGGCACGCTGCATCATTCAGGCCTGGGCGTTGCTCAGGATTTCAGGGAGTCCGCCCGCTGGTATCTACACGCCGCACAGCTCGGATCCGTTGTCGGCATGGAAAATCTGGTGGGCGCTTACCTGCGTCAAGAAGGTGTTCAGTCAAATTGGGACCAGAGCTATTATTGGGCTCACCAGGCGGCGCTCGCTGGCTCCTCTTACGGAATGCACCAGGTGGGCATGGCCTATCGTTTTGGCCACGGCGTTCCCAAGGATTTCAATGAAGCCATCCGCTGGTTCACCCGGGCCGCGGAGTTGGGAAGGACCGAGTCCATGATCTCGATCGGCTCCATTCATAGCGATTGGGAGGACTACGGAGCGGCCGAGCAATGGTACAAGAAGGCCATAGCGTTAGGCGATGTAGAGGCTCGTAAATCATTGAATTATATGGAGCACAAGCAGGCCTGCAATATTAGGTATTTTTCCGAGGACGATCGGATCGATTGCCGCCTGCGCTTCTGATAATTTTGATTTAGATGCCGAAATTGCGCTGGAAATATCGATCCCATCATTTCCAGCGCTGCGCCAGGCGCCCCGATTATTCAAGGGGGCGCCTGGAACTGATCGGTGGCAGGAAAAAAGCCCCTAACCCCTCCGTTGACTGCTGGCAGTGAAAAAACCGAGGAGGTCGGCCATGAAACGCTATTTTTTCATTTTGGCCCTGTTGCCATTGATCCCGGCTGGAGCCCACGCGCTCGACGTTTCTGCCGGCAATTCCATCGATGTGGATATGCTGACGGAGATAGTGTCCGAACCCGACGCTGTATTTGCCGGAGATCTGTGGACCTATAGCCTGCAACCATCGCACCGTAGCTGGCTCACCGGCATAACCGCCCTCAAGGACGGAGATTTTCTTGCGGTCGGCACGTCGGTCAGTCCCGTGATGGACTCCAATGCCTGGCTGATGCGCCTAAAACCCTATGGCGAAACCGAGTGGCTGCGCACTTTGTCCCATAAGGATACGTGGCAACAATTCAACGGCGTTGCTGCGTCTGACTCCGGTAGGTCGGGCATAGCCGGCGTCACGGCCGGAGATCCGGAACAGAGCATTGATGGTTGGTTCGTGACCGTCGCCCCGGACGGCGCCGTCCTCAACCAGAAGCGCTATGGCGGCGACCATGATGACTGGTTCTCCGCCATCGCCTCCACGCCGGAGGGCGGCTTTGCCGTTGTCGGTGAATATGGGGGCGTCGACGAGCAAGACCACGGCTGGCTGCTCTATCTGGATGCCGATGGGCAATTGCTGCGTGAACATATCTTCTCCATGGGAGAACGCAGCTGGCTGAGCAGCCTGATGGTCGGCGCCGAAGGCAACGTTATCGCCGGCGGCGGCGTGATTTCCGAGGGCAAGACGGGTGACTGGATCGTCAGCCTGAACCCGGCGAGAGAGATGATATTTTCACAGACCTATTTCGAAGGCCATGTGGAGGCGTCTTTCGAGCATACCGATGGCGGTCCCTATTTCGAGCAGGAGCGCAGCGGCGGTCTCGGTGCTATTGCGATGCTGGATCAGGGCACACTTGTCGCCATCGGCACCAGCATGGACATTCATCGTCCCCAGGCCAGCCGGGACGACCGGCTCGTCGCCTTCGATCTGCAAGGCAACAAGGTCTGGGAGATTTTGGCCGAGGATGGCGTGATTTTTGCGGGTCTTATGGCAGACGGGGACAGCCTGGTGGCGGTCGGTGTATATGGTCAAAACGCCTACGCCGCTCGTTTCGATCCCGCCGGCAATATGCTGTCACAGCAGACATTTTCCGGCGAGGGCCGCCAGTATTTCGATTCTGTCGCCCTTGGTGCAACTGGAAATATTGTGGCGATAGGCGCGTCCTATGGCCTCGAAGGCGCCCGCGACGCACATGGACTGGCTATCGGCACCTATCCGGACGATTTTGAATGAGACCGCTTCCTAAGAGGTATGGGGCGATGACTGGCTCAATCCGCATACAGTTCAGCGAAACGAGCTTCGAACAGGGCGCTATCCTTGGCAAACAGGGCCGGCAGGTCCTGGCGGGCGAGCCAGGCGGCATAATCGGCAATGCAGCGATGCAAGCGCTCGACGCCGTCGACACCTTCGGCAAGACCCTCAACGATGTCGGGATCGTGCTCCTCGGCTTCCTTGAAGCCGGAGCGGCCGCGCTCCAGGGGCGAAAGCAGGGCGAAAATATCCTTGCCCGCCGCATCGCGCGCATTGAGCAGGCGCGTGACGAAGCCCTGCTGGATGGAACCACCGATTTCCAGCTCCGTGATGGCATCGGGATCCACGTCCTCGAAAGCCAAGCGTACTACTTCGGGCACGGCATAGGCGCAAAGAGGAAGCGCGCTGACATGACCGTTGCGCAGAAGGATGACCGCGCCGGTCCTGACCGCCGCCAGGAGCTTGGCCTCCATCGCCCCGAAGCGCGCGAGAAGCTGGTCATAATCGGCGAAATTCTCGGGCTGCTTGTCGGCATTGCGCCGGTATCCCTTGCTGACAAGCGCCTGGCGCGCGCCGAAATAGGAAAAGCGCATCAGCGAGCGGTAGAAAGCCGGGTCCGGCGCGTCGTGCAGGAAAAGAGCCTGCACCATTCCCGCATCATCGCTGCCTTCCCGCTCGGCCTCTTCGCTGGTGCTGCTGACGAGATGGGCGGCCAGCTTCAGCTCCGTACCGACCATCCACTTGATCCGGTCACAGGGCGGCGACAGCAGGATTTGCAGGGGCGACGTCCAATGAGAGGCGCTCCAAACATCGGCGTTTTCACCCGAGATGTCGGAGTTGGCATGGTAGTCCTGCAATTCGCCAGCACTTTCGGCCATGAACTCGCGCTGCGCGACGAGCATGTCGGTGCGATATGCCAGCATTTTGCGGGCGGCATTGCGGAAGTTCCTGAACCCATCGATCTCGGCAGTCGCGCCGCGCTCCGACCAGAAGGAAAAGACCACGCCATCATCGATCAGGCTTGCGTCGGTCCTGGCGGCGGCCTCGAGATATTTGCGGATAACTTCGGCCTGCTTGGCGAAATGTTCGCTGGCAAGGCACGGCCGCAGCCAGTCCTCCACCTGCTTGCGCAGATCCCTGGCCACCTCGGCCGCCGTCCGCGTACAGGCACGGCCGCATACATCCTCGCACAGCGATTGTACCCGGTCGTAGCCGAGCATGTTGTGCAGGATGTCGATAAAGGCTGCGATCGCCGGCATCTGTGCAAAGCTCAGATTGAACTGGGCACCGCTTGCCGCGTTCATTTCCGCTTCGGCAAAAACGACCCCCGTTTGCGCATCGGCATGCGCCACCCCCGCAAGGCGGCCTGCGGCTATGGCCTTGCCCACAAGCCTGCTGAAGACCGCCGTGCGCAGCCACGGCACGCTTATATAGAGAAACCCCTGATAGCCGCCCGGATCGGCGCGATCCATGAGGCGGATCAGGCGCACTGCCTGCTGCAGCAGGCCTTGGAGGGTCTTGTCCCTGCGCGGAATGGCCAGGCGCAACTTTTGGCCGATTGCGGCAGGACACCAGAGCCCGCCACCCTGACCAAGAAGATTGCCTTCCCGCGCTATCGTAGTGGCTATGGCGTCAACCAGTTTTTGATCGTCGGATGTAACCAAAGTTCGCTTGCGTTCGCTGAAATCGCCAGGCCCAAGACTGGCATGGGAACAATAACGCCATCATACTACACGCGGAGGGAGACAAGGCAATGACGCGCGAACTCGACAGGGCAGACGAACTCTTCGTGGCCGACATGACCATGGCCGAAACCTTGCCCAGTGCCGATCTGTTCGGAATCGTGGAGATTGCGCGCTTCCTCAAGGACCCGGCGAGCGAGCTGACACCGGCGCAGACGCGACGGCTATTCGCCGA
The DNA here is from genome assembly GCA_023387585.1 of Pseudomonadota bacterium. Lineage (GTDB taxonomy): Bacteria > Pseudomonadota > Alphaproteobacteria > Rhizobiales > Devosiaceae > Devosia. Next base: position 8,437 of record JAEWHZ010000140.1, on the reverse strand, counting down.
TGCCGGGCTGCGCGGCGCCTATCGTGATCTCAAGACCAAGCTGGAATATGCCTCTGTGCCCGAAGTACGTGCGGCCAGCGACGGCGAGATCGATGAGCGCGTCTTTCCCCAGGGCCGCATGCGCATCGTTCCGGCGCGGGATAGCATGCAGGTCTATCTGAGGCTGACTTTCCTTGATCCCGATCCATCGGTCGCCACCATGCTGATCGTCGAGATGCCGGAGGGGGGACTGTTGAAGCGCGCTTTGCCGCCCCAGGACCAGAATGGCGAGATCGTCGCCATCCTCAACCTCGGCAATCCCCGCGACGCCGCCCTGATCAAGGCCCTGCGTGATCCGAGCGCCAGCGGCTCCATTCTCGCGCTGTCGCAGCCCGATCCGGCATAGTCCTGACATGACCGAGAACGAACACCATCCCATCCTCTCGGGCCGGGCGCGCCTCTTCATCGCCACGCAGGCCCAGCCCATCGAAATCGTGCGCCTCTCGCGCGAGGACCGCGCCCTTGGTCTTTCGGTCATGTGCGTCAACGGCACCGAGGAGCAGACGCAGGTCTCGCGCGACTATAACGGCTTCGTCCGCCGCCCCGCCGGGCTCATCGAGCGCCTCTATGGCCATGACAGCTTCCGCATGGATGTCGATCCCGATATCGGTAGCGGTTCGAGCTGGCAGCTCGGCGCCTTGCTCGCCCATGCGCTGGAGAACAAGCAACGTCTGCTCTGCCGTCTCGATGAACCGGACGGCACCGAGGATATCCTGGTCTGGGCCACCGGCGCCGTGCGGGTGGTCGATATGGCGGTGCAGCCCGTAGGACATGTGGCGGAAAAGCTCGCCGTATCGATGGAGATGTTCCGCCAGGCGCGCGATGCCGGCATCCAGTGCCTTGTCTTCCTACCTGCGGCCAATATGGACGCGGTATCGCAACAGCAGCGCGACCAACTCGCCGCCATGCAGATTGAGCTGCATGGCCTGGAGGATGCGCGCCAAGCGTTCAAGCACCTGCAATTACAGGTCCCCATGCTGCGGGAGCGTGGGGTCGAGGGCGGACAGGGTGGCAAGATCCTGCCTTATCCAGGCCTGCGCGCCTATGGTCCGGGTGAGCGGGATATGTTCTTCGGACGCAATCGTGCCCGGACCACCGCCCTGGAGCGGCTTCGCCGCAATGCGGCGCAGGGGTGCGGCCTGCTCGTCATTCACGGGCGGTCGGGGTCGGGCAAATCTTCCTTCGTCCTGGCGGGCCTCGCCGGCGATGTCGTCGAACAGGCGCATGAAGGCGGGCATTGGCGCATTGCGGTGGCGCAATTCAGCGAGGCGGAGGAATCCGCCGGGCAAGCCATCATCCGGGCCCTGAGCGAAAGTCTGGAACTTTCGGGCGACGCATTGGAGCCCTTTATTGCCGACATGTCGGCGGATCCAGCCGCTGCTCTGGAGAAATACCTCCAGCAAGGCATTGCCCAAGACGGAAAGCGTTCGCTGCTGCTGGTTCTCGATCAGTTCGAGCAGGTGTTTTCAACGGAGGGCGCGCCGGAGACTTTAGGTGCGCTGGATACCTTGATCGACCAGTTGTTGCGGTCGGGGCGCGTGTGGGCGGTCTTGACCATGCGCACCGATCAGCTCGAGAGGCTCGAGCGTTTGCCGCAATTGGCGAGGCATCTCGACGACACTCGCCTGTTCTGGCTGCAAGCGCCCGACCTGTCGGAATTGAACGAGATCATCGGCCGCCCCGCCCAGTTGGCCGGCTATCGCTTCGAAACGGGCACGGATGGCGTGGCGCTGCTGGACACGCTGGCCGAGAAAGCCATTCAGTCACCTGAAAGCCTGCCTCTGTTGCAGATCGTGCTGTCGCGGCTGGTCGATTTCGCCGGCGCGGAAAAGCTCCTCAGTTTCGCGGCGCTGGAGCGGATTGGCGGCTTCGAGGGTGCTATCGCTCAATGGGCCGAACAGGCCATTGCCCAGCTCAAACAGCGCGATATTTCGGATGGCCAGATCGCGCGCATCCTGGCCTCCCTGGTGCGGCCCGCCGCCGAAGGCGAGCAATTCCTGTCACGCCCGGCCCGGATCGGGGACGGCGGCGCTGGAAATGACCGGCGGGGGGAGATCATCGCGCATCTCGTCGTGGCACGCCTGCTGACGACGGAAGCCGGCCCGGAGGGGGCGAGTGCGCGCCTTGCCCATGAAAGCCTCATCCGCAGCTGGCCCCGGCTGGCGCAACTGGTGGCCGACGTCCGTCAGAGTATCGTCCTGCGCGACCGCTTGGAAATCATGGCGCATGAATATCGCCAGAGCGGGCAGGAATCCCGCCTGCTGCTGCGTGACGGCGTCCGCCTGGCCCTGGCCCGGGACCTGATCGAACAGGGCGTGGTCGAGCTCGACGGCGAGACACAGGCCTATATCGAGCGCTCGGCGGCGGTGCTGGCGGATGAGCAGACGGCAAGCCGCGAGGCCGAGGCCGCGCATCGCCGGGCGACCGAGGAACGCGCGCGCCTGGCCCAGCGCCTGTTCCGCCGCACGGCCATCGGCGTTGGCGCGGCGGCGGTGCTCGCCGTCCTGGCCGGTGGCGCGGCTTTCCTGGCCGTCGAACAATTTGAAAGGGCCAGTTCACGTGAAGGCACCGCCTTGGCGCTATTGGCGCAGACCAGGGTGGAAACGGACCCTATCGGCGCGGTCAAGCTGAGTCTCGCCGCCAGGGCGCTGGACAATCGTGGCGTCAGCGCACCAATCACCGAGGCCGTTTACACCAAAGCGCGGGACATGCTGCGCACCGATATTGTTTTACACCACCCCTCCGGTATGCCAGCGCATGGTGTTGCCTTCTCGCCCTCTGGCGGCCATGTCGCCGTTCGATATGGGTCGAGTGCTGTCGTCTACGATACGCATAGTGGCGAGATCCTGGGCGAGACCGAAGCCGAGGACACCCTGGCCGGCATCGCGTTCAATGCCGCCGATCAGCTGGTGCTGCTGACAGTGGATGCGACGGTCAGCCTGTGGGACGCGGTTGCCCGTCCGGGAGCCGTCCCCACGGCGGGCCTGGCCTTGCTGGCCGGACAGGAAGCGATGGATGCGAGTGCAAAGAGGCACTACCAGCTTTCCCTCTCGCGCGATGGCAGCCGCATCGTGGGAGTCGATGATGACAACCATGCTTTCCTGTGGAACAGCGCCAATGGCAGCCTGATCGCCAACACGGCGTCTCTGGGGAGCCCGTCCGTCCTGTCGCCCGACGGGCGTTATTTGGTCTTCAGCTATCTCAGCCGGTTCGATGAATTCATGGTCCATGATTGGGAGGCGGGATACCGTTCCGGAGAAATCTATCTCGATGGCGCCGATCCCTCGCTGGAGCGCGAGGTCGTATTCGTAGACGGCCAGACCCTGGCATTGCCGAGTGTCACCATGGGCAGCGGCTTCGATCTGTTCGGCATCGACGGCGAACAAAAGGGCAGCGTTGCCGTGGCAGTTCCCAGCACCGAACCCTTCGGCTTTGCCCTGAACGACCGATCCTATGTGGCCAGCACGCCCGACAATACCGTCGTGGTCGGGCCCATTGATAGACTGGGCGTACCCTATGGCTCGACAGCTACAGTGCGCCTCGACGCCGCAGTGCTGTCGCCGGATGGCCGCAAAACCGCGCTGATCGACAATGGCAGCGTCCGGATCATCCAGAATTACCCCTATCAAGCCAGTGACGTGACGAGCGTCGCGCTGGCCCATGCGGAAGGCATCGAGGCGGTGTCGGGCGATGCGGGCATTGCGCTGGTCCGCGCTGATAGGCAGGTCGTGTTGCGCGATACGGGAACCGGAGAAAACCTGGCCGCACTGGCGCTATCCGACGGCGTTTTGACTGATAGCCATTTCGCTGCCGATGGCAGCAGCGTCACCGTTCTGTTTACAGACACCGAAGCGAAGTCGCTCGCCGTCCATCGTTTTGTCCGAAGCGCCGGGGGCTGGACAGCCGAACGGGTTCTGGCCCGTGAATTTGACGGACCATCGCCGCTGCTTGGGGCTCGGCTTACCGCCGATGGCACATTGGTATTGTTCGCGCGCGATCATCAAACCATCAATCGAGCCTCTCTTCTCGCTACCATAGAAATCGCGAGTGGAAGAACCACATTTCTAGGCGACAGCCTCACGGAAATTGTCGCCCTCACCACAATGAAAGGCCATGGATCGGCCGAGAGCGACTTACCCGCCACAATTGATTATGATCCCGATTTCGGCATCCTTTTGCCGGGCAGGATAACGGAATTGCCCGGTTCTATCACCCAAGCCCGCCTGATTGCGGAAGATCGTTATCTGTTGGCCTATGGACCGGAAAACCTTTGGGGAATCGACGTTCAAACCGGCGAAATTTTAGGGCGCTATGTTCCCAATTCGGTGATCCACTCCATAACCCCCGCAGCCGAGAGCGGCCAGATTCTTGTCGTTGAGGGTGATGGAAGCGTCTTTGCCTGGACCCCCGATTTCCTGCACTACGACAAAGATGAGCGCATCTGCCGCTACCTGCCCTTGGTCAATGGTGAACGCGACCTCGATTTAGGTGATCTGGCGGCCGATATCGGGATCGCCAGCCTACCCGATATTGGACCATGCCCTTAAACTGGACCGGGGGGTCGGCAAAAACCATTAACCGCCCGTTGCGGCATATGGGCGGCGTTGCCCTTGGAACATTGGCCTGAAGGAGTCTGGAACATGCCACCATGGAAAAACGTGACTGAAATGAAGAAGGCCCTTGGGGCGGCGCTCTTTCTGGCCATTGCTCTGTTGACGCCGCTTGCCGTAAACGCGTCGGTGCTCGAATTGCCCTTGGACTTCGTCAAAATCGGGCGAGACTGTCTGCTCCAAGAGCAATACAGCATTGGCGGCGCCATGATCGGCGACTGCTATCTCGACCATGCCGCCGCACTGGAGGTCGAAATAGACAATCGCCTGGCCAAGGCAATCGAGCGTTTCAACGACCCGATGGAGGGGATCAGCTTCGCGGAAGAGCGGGAGCGTATTCTTGAAATCCAGCGGCTGTGGCTGGATTATCGTGACCGCTATTGCGGTTTCATCGAGGAATATCCGGGAAACACGCCGTCTTACGTCAATGCCTCCGCCTGCGTCCTGGGCTTGACCCAGGACAGGCTTTTATCCATGGACTTCATCGATTACGCCACCCTGCCGCATCGTTTCGAGTGACTGGACAAGGCAGGCATCCGCGATGCACCTTGGATTGGATAAAGCAAAGTAAAAGCCTCTCCCCACGGTATGGGCGTAGCCACACCGCCAGCTGTGATTTCCGATACCACTACCTAAGCAGGCAATGGTCTCAAATCACGATAGCCAGCAAGTGTCGGTCTCGGTTAAAACCTGCCCGAGGGTGACAGGTGGTGGTATAATGGCACTGCCGCAGGCGGCAGTGGTGTGAACGCCACGACGGCGCAGGGGCCGGGCTAAACCGGCACGAAACTTCGGACCAGCGAGCCGGCGACGAGGTACCAGCCGTCTACGAGGACGAAGAAGATCAGCTTGAAGGGCAGGGAGATGACGACCGGGGGCAGCATCATCATGCCCATGGACATCAGCACCGAGGCCACGACCATGTCGATGATGACGAAGGGCAGGAAGAGCAAAAAGCCGATCTCGAAGGCTCGGCGCAGCTCGGAGATCATGAAGGCGGGGATGAGGAGCTGGAGCTCGATCTGTTCGGGTTCGTCGGGGGGCTGGGCGTCGGTGAGGTCGTAGAAGAGCTCGAGGTCGCGCTCGCGCACATTGGTGCGCATGAATTCATGGACCGGGGCGGCGGCGAGGTCGAAGGCCTCGGTGGTCTCGATCTCGCCGGCGATGAGCGGGGCGATGCCGGCGTCATAGGATTGCTGGAAGGTGGGCGCCATCACGAAGATGGTGAGGAACAGGGCCAGCGACACCATCACCGAATTGGGCGGGGCGGTCTGAAGGCCGATGGCGGTGCGCAGCAGCGACAGCACGACGACGATGCGGGTGAAGCTCGTCACCATGACGAGGACGGACGGCGCCAGCGACAGCACCGTGATCAGGCCGATGAGCTGGATGGCCCGCTCGGTCAGGGTGGCGTCATCGCCGAAATCGATGGTGACGTCCTGTCCCAGCGCCAGGCCGGGCGCCAGGACGAGGCCGAAGGCGATGAGGGGCAGCCAGCGGCGCGCGAGGCGCGCGAGCGCGGCAGGGTCAGTCGGTGCGGCGCTCGGCGCGCGGTTCCACAGCCTCGTCATGCGGTTCGACGACCCTTTCATGATCGTCGTTCATATCTGAGTCGTGCGCCATGTGCCCGCCATAGGCGGTTTCGGCTCCATTGGGCCGGGGGACGGCCCCGGAAGCCTGCTGGCTGACGGGACGCAGCAGGCCGGGATGGCGGCGTGCCGGGCGGTGCTCGGCGGAAGCCGGCTCAGGCGCGCCGGGCTGCGCGGGCAGGAAATCGGCGGTCACTGGCTGGGCTTGAGGCTGGGGCTGGGCGGCCGGGCGGTTGGCGGCGAAGCGCTGGCGGGTGCGGAGCGGCGCCTGCCGGGCCGGGGATTCGGGATCGCGCTGCGGGATACCGCTTTCGACCACGACATCGGCCGGTCCGCCCGTGAGGATGAGATGTTCGACATCGTCGCGGCGCACGATCAGCAGGGTGCGCTTGGGGTCGACGGCCAGGGAATCGACGACGGCAAGGCGCCGGTTGCGGCCGCGGCCGACGCGCGCGGGGCCGGCGCTGAACAGGCGCAGCACCCAGGATACGAGCAGGATCAGGACGATGACGGCGCCGAGCGCGAAAAGCGCGGTCAGCCAGATGTTCTCCGAGCCGCCGAACAGGCTGGTTAGAAACTGCACCTGAAACCTCTCCAGTTCACCGGCCTGAAATCATGGCCGGCATGATTTGCCTATGTAAACGCCGGACTATGCAAAATGCGAGGCCAAACCCGTTTGCGGCGCCGCCGGTTAACGTGCGGTTAACCATGACGCGGCAAGATTTGCCCAGTTGGCGCAAACGGGACGGAGCCGCAGATGAGTCTTCTCGACATGCCGGTGTTCTCCGCCTTGACGGAAAAGATGCGCTGGCACCAGACCCGCCAGGGGCTTCTGGCGGAGAATGTCGCCAATTCCGAGACGCCCGGCTATCGCGGGCGCGATCTGGCGCAATACGAGTTCCAGCCCGGCGTGTCCTCCCGCTCGACGGTGACCACGGCCACCACGCAGCGCATGCATATCGCCGCATCGTCTTCAGACGCGGCGGGCGGGTTCGGGGCGCGGCGCATGAACAGCTTCGAGATCACGCCGGAGGGTAACGGGGTGACGCTCGAAGACGAGATGATGAAGGTGAGCACCAATCTGATGGATTATCAGGCGGTGACGAGCCTCTACCAGAAATCGATCAAGATCCTGCGCTCGGCGCTGGGTCGCCAGGCCTGAGCGGGGTTTCCATGGATTTTTCGACCTCGATGCGGATCGCGGCGACCGGGCTGCACGCCCAGACGGCCCGCATGCGTGTGATCGCCGAGAACATCGCCAATGCCGATTCGACGGCGCAGACGGCGGAGGCCGACCCCTATCGGCGGCGGGTGCCGACCTTTTCGGCGCAGTTCGACCGCGATCTCGGCGGCACGCGGGTCGCGGTGGGGCGGCTGGGTTATGACATGACCGACTTCACGACGCGCTTCGAGCCCGGGCACCCGGCGGCCGATGCCGAGGGCTATGTGCGCTACCCCAACGTCAATCCGCTGATCGAGACCATGGATATGCGCCAGGCCCAGCGCAGCTACGAGGCCAATCTCAACGTGGTGACCGTCAGCCGGCAGATGCTCGGCCAGACGCTCGACATCCTGAGAGGCTAGCCGTGAGTTGTCGCGTTCCGAACCAGAAAACCGCTTCGCACTTTTCCTGGAAACGCTCTGAGTCAGGAGAATCAGCATGACGACCATCCCCTTCAACGCGGCGGCGAATGCCTATGCCAGCGCCGGCCGGCTGATCAGCCAGGGCGCGCGCGCGGCGACCGAGACCGCGCCGGCCGCCGGACAAGGCCCGGATTTCGCTCAGCTTTTGTCGCAGAGCATCGACAGCGTGCAGCAGACCGGCGCGCGCTCGGACCAGATGGCGCTGGACATGGTGAACGGAAGGGCCAATGTCATCGACATGGTGACGGCGATCTCCGAGACCGAGATGGCCATCGACACCATGGTGACGATACGCGACAGGGTGATCTCGGCTTATGAAGAGATCATGCGCATGCCCATATGAGGCCCGGCCATGAGCGGAGCGGAAGTGCTCGACATCTCGCGCGAGGGCGTGTGGGTGCTGATCACGGCTTCGCTGCCGATGATGCTGGTGGGGCTGGTGGTGGGCGTGATCATCGCCCTGTTCCAGGCGCTGACGCAGATCCAGGAAATGACGCTGGTCTTCGTGCCGAAGATTCTCGCGATCTTCATCACCATGCTGATCGCGCTGCCGTT
>JAEWHZ010000135.1 GCA_023387585.1 Pseudomonadota bacterium | reverse complement strand
GATCAGGCTCTGGCCGGCGTGCCGATGCGCGCCGGGGGCGCCTTCGGGCTGGCCCTGCTGATCACCGGCGTCTCGCTGCGCCGGCGGCGCGAAACGACGCCGGAGCCGGCGGTCGACACCGATCTCGACCAGATCGTCGGCGCCATTCCGCAAGGCGTTGCGTGCTGGTGCGCCGAAGGGCGGCTGGTCAGTGCCAATTCGCTCTATTGGAGCGCCATCGACAGCGAGCCGGATGCCGGGCTGCACTATAGCGACGCCGTGAAACGCCTGATCCGCGGCGGCTATATGAAGCTCGTCGCCTCGGGCGACAGCAGCCGTTTGCTCGAGCTGCATCGCCAGGACGGCAGTTGCCTTCATATCGAGGAGCGCCCCTTCGGCGACGCCGGCTTCATCACGCTGGTGCTCGACGTCACCGACCGCAAGCGTGCCGAGGCGCAGCTCGAGGAAATCCGCAAGGAGCAGCGCCTGCTCGCCCGGCGCTATCACGAGGAAAAGCTGAAAGCCGAAGCGGCCAGCCGCTCCAAGACCAATTTCCTCGCCCATCTCAGCCACGACATCCGCACCCCGCTCAACCACATCATCGGCTTTGCCGAGCTGATCGGGCATCAGGCGTTCGGCCCGGTGGGCGATGCGCGCTATCTCGACTATGTCGATTCCATCCGCCAGTCGGGCAAGCATCTGCTCGACAGCTTCGCCACCATTCTCGATCTGGCGGAAATGGAGGGCGGGCAGAAGGCGCTGCGCAGCGATGCGCTGGCGATCGACGACATCGTCGCCGCGGCGACACGCCGCTTCGGCGCCCAGGCGCAGCGGGCCGGCGTTCGCCTCGGCATCGCCCAGCGCAGCGGCGCGATCCTGACCGGCGATGCGCTGTGCCTCGAGCGCATGATCTCGAACGTGGTCGAGAACGCGCTGCGCTTCACCCCCGCCGGCGGGCAGGTGACGCTCGCGACCTTCGCCGCCGATGACGGCATCGTCATCGAGATCACCGATACCGGCATCGGCATGTCGGAGGAGCGGCTGGCCAGCCTGTCGCAGCCTTTTGCATTGGGCGATGCCACCTTCACCCGCGAGCGCGTCGGGCCGGGCCTCGGCATCCCCATCGCCCGCGCCATCGCCGAGCTGTCGGGCGGACACATGGCGGTCGATTCGAGCCCGGCCATCGGCACGACCGTCGCCTTCATGCTGCCGATGCGGCCCGCCGAAACCGCAGGCCGGCGCGCCGCCTAAAGCATCGGACCGAAAAGTGCGAAGCGGTTTTCGGACGAATCCGATGCGCAAACAAAGAACTAGAGCGCACGTTCTGATCTCATCAGAACGTCCGGCGCTCTAAAGCGTCTTCGCCTTCCCGTACCAGTCCGCCGCCGCCTCGCCAACCGTCCGGCGCATATCGGCGAGATCGGCGACCAGCCGCTCGAAGTCCGGATAGTTGGCGAGCTGCGCCAGCAGGTCGCGGAACGCATCCGGGAACGGGTCCGTGCTGTCCGGGTCGGTCAGGGCCGCGCTCATCACCTGCAATACCGTCGTGTAGACGCCGTGGATCGCCGCGAGCCGCTCGCCCGCCGGCAGCAACCCTGTCTCCGCCATGCGCCGCAGCACCAGCGGCACCGCGCCCTGCGGCCGGTCGATGGTCCTTCCGGCGACTAGTTGCGCCGACTGGGCGATGAACTCGACATCGACCAAACCGCCGGCGATCAGCTTGAGGTCGAAATCATGCCTGGGCGGGCGCTCGCGTGCCATCAGCTCGCGCATCGACACCACATCGACGATGGTTTTTCCCGCATCGCGCGGATGGGCGAAGGTTTCGGCCATGGCGGTCTCGATATCGGATTCGAGCCCGCCATCGGCGAGGATGACGCGGGCGCGGCTGAGCGCCAGATGCTCCCAGGTCCAGGCATTGTCGCGATGATAGGCGACGAAGCCCGAAAGCGAGGTCGCCAGCGGCCCGGCATTGCCCGAGGGGCGCAGGCGCATATCGGCCTCATAGAGCACGCCTTCGGCGGTCGGCGCGGTGATGGCGGTGATCAGGCGCTGCGTCAGCCTTGTGAAATACTGCCCGGCCGGCAACGAACGCGCGCCGTCCGATTCCGCATCCGCCGGCGCATCGTAGATGACGACGAGATCGAGATCGGAGGTCGCGGTCATCTCGCGGCTGGCGAGCTTGCCGAAGGCCAGCAGGCCGACGCGCGCGCCGGCGATGCGGCCATGGCGTTCTTCGAAATTGGTGCGCACCGCCCCGAACAGCCGGCGCAGCAGCGTCTCGGCCAGCGCGGTGAACTGCTCGGCCGCCAGCTCCGCCGATATGGTGCCCGACAACAGGCCGGCGGCGATCATGAAGCGCTGTTCCTGGCCGATGATGCGGGCGCGGTCGATGATCTCCTCATAGCTGCGCCCCTCGCCCAGGAACTCGTCGACCTTGCCGACCAGCACCTCGCGCCGGGTCAGATCGTCGGCGAAGGCGGGGTCGATCAGCCCGTCCATCACATGGGCGCGGTGGATCACCGCCTCGGCCATGCGCGGCGCCGAGGCCAGGAACTTGACCACGAGCGTGCGCAGCGAGGGGTGCGAGCGCAGCAGCGAGAACAGCTGCACCCCTGCCGGCAGGCGCGAGAGGAAATCGTCGAACCGCGCCATGGCGTCGTCGGCGGCGCCGGTCTGGGCGAAGGTCTTGAGCAGTGCGGGAAGCAACTCGGTCAGGTGTGCACGCGCCGCCGGCGTGCGCGTCGCGGCATAGCCGCCATAATGCCATTTGCGCACCGTGGCCGAGGCTTTTGCGGGCTCGACAAAACCCATGCCGGACAGCGTCTCCAGCGTCGCCGGATCGTCGTCGCTGCCGGTGAACACCAGGCTGCCCTGCTCGTTGCCTAGGCTTTCCTGTTCGGCGAACAGCTCGGCATAATAGCGCGCCACCCGCTCCAGCGCCGCACGATACGCCGTCTCGAACGGCGCCAACGCTTCATAGCCCATCAGCCGGGCGATGACCGCCAGCTCCTCTTCGCTCTCGGGCAGCGTGTGCGTCTGCTCGTCAGCGCGCATCTGCAAACGGTTCTCGACACCGCGCAGGAACCAGTAGGTTTCGGTCAGTTCGCGCGCCGTGTCCGCCCCGATCCAGCCGGCGCCGGCGAGCGCCGCCAGCGCCTCGGCGGTCGGGCGCACGCGCAGGCTGGCGTCACGCCCGCCGGCGATCAGCTGCTGGGTCTGGGTGAAGAACTCGATCTCGCGAATGCCGCCGCGCCCGAGCTTGGCGTTGTGCCCGCCGAGCCGGATGTCTCCCACCCGCCGCGCCACGTTGATCTGGCGCTTCATCGCCTGGATGTCGGCGATGGTGGCGAAGTCGAGATGGCGCCGCCAGACATAGGGGCGCAGCTCGGCGATGAAACCCTGCCCCACCCGCCTGTCGCCGGCGCAGGCCCGCGCCTTGATCCAGGCGGCGCGCTCCCAGTTCTGCCCGCGGCTCTCGTAATAGGCCAGCGCGCCGGGAATGCCGAGCGCCACCGGCGTCGAGCCGGGATCGGGGCGCAGGCGCAGATCGGTGCGGAACACATAGCCGCCCTCGCGCCGGTCCTCCATCAGCCCCACCAGCCGCTGCACGATGCGCGAATAGATCCGCGTGCCCTCGTCCCGGTCGGTCAGCACGCCGGCATCGGGATCGAAAAAGGCGACGATGTCGATATCGGACGAATAGTTGAGCTCGCGCCCGCCATGCTTGCCGAGCGCGAACAGCGCCAGCCCGCAATCACCGGCGCGGGTGCCGGCGCGCAGCACGCCCTTCTTCGCCGCCTCGCGCACCAACAGGTCGAGCGCTGAATCGAGCGCCGCATCGGCCAGATCGGCCAGCGCCGCCGTCGCCCGCTCCGTCGTCCAGGCGCCGCCGGTCTCGGCCACCGCGCACAGCAGCGCCGTACGCGCCTTACCAACCCGCAACGCCAGCGCCACCTCCGCCTCGGATTCGGCATCCATGGCCCCGGCAACCTGCGCCAGCACCCCCGCCATCGCCTCCTCGGCATCCCCCGCCAGCGCCTCGGCCAGCCAGTCCGCATGCAGACGCGCCAGCTCGCGCAGATACGGCGCGCCGGCAAGCAGCGGGGCGAGAAGGCCGGCATGGGAAGACAGGCGCGCTGCGGCATCCGGCGTCATCAGGGACGCAAGGTCGAGCGCTTCGGCTTCAGGCAATGATGCGAGCTTCATCGCGCCGCATTAACGGCAGGCGGCGCTCCAGGCAAGATCGGCAAATCCAGCACCGCCCGCACCCCCGGCGCATTGTCCTCGAGCCGCAGCACCCCGCCGTGCAGCCGGGCGACGGCGGCGACTAGGGCGAGGCCCAGCCCCGAACCGGGCGCGGTGCGGCTGGTTTCGAGGCGTACGAAGCGTTCGAGGACGCGCGCCCGGTCGGCATCGGGAATGCCGGGGCCGCTATCGGCCACCTCGATGCGCAGCCCGCCGTCGAGCCGCCGCGCCGACACCGTGATACGGCCCGGCACGCCGTCCACCGGGGTGTAATATTTGATGGCGTTGTCGATCAAATTGACAAGGCTCTGCCCGATCAGTTCGCGATTGGCGGCAAGGCGCAGGCCGGGCTCCACCTCGGTGACGAAGTCCAGCCCCGCCTCCTCGGCCAGCGGGCCGTAAAGGTCGGCGACATCGGCGACCACGGCGCTCATATCGGTGTCGGACA
>JAEWHZ010000056.1 GCA_023387585.1 Pseudomonadota bacterium | reverse complement strand
TCTGGCGCACGCCCTGGATCATCGAGGCGTGGTTGAGCTGGTCGGAAAAGATCACGCAATCGGGCAGCAGCCGCGCGATGGTCGCGATCGAGGCCTCGTTGGAGACGAAGCCGGAGGTGAAGACGAGCGCCGCTTCCTTGCGGTGCAGATCGGCGAGCGAGCGCTCGAGCTCGACCAGCGGACGGTTGGTGCCGGCGATGTTGCGGGTGCCGCCTGCGCCCACGCCGAGCCGGCCGGCGGTCTCCTGCATGGCCGTCACCACCTTGGGGTGCTGGCCCATGCCCAGATAGTCGTTGGAACACCAGATGGTGATCTCGCGCGCATTGTCGGCGACGTCGCGATAGATGGCGCGCGGAAAGCTGCCCGCGATCCGCTCGAGATCGGCAAAGACACGATAGCGCTTTTCCTGACGGAGCGCGTCCACCGCATCTTCGAATATGCCGCGATAATCCATGTCGTCTCATCCCCCGGTCGGGGGCCTTTCCAGATCGCACTGCCCGCAATCTAGCTAGGGGCGAGCGTCCCGCCTTGACAGAGGTCAATTCGCCGCGCGTCAAATGCAGCGCCTGCAACGCTCTGCGACCCACAGTTTAGAGGCATGCTAAACTATAAGCGCCCGCAGGGGAACGGGACGATTAATCGCCCGTCGCGCATCCGGGTTGGTCCGCAGGGGCGTTTTTGCGCCGCGCGACTTGTCGATTCCCCGTCCCCGGGGTTACCAAGGCAATGAACGGGGGAGATAATCGATGGCCGTGACCGCCAGCTATTCCAGTCTCGCAAATATGCCGGTGATCGTGTCGGGCGGCGCCGGCGGCATCGGAGAGGCCGTCGTGCGCGCCTTCGCAGCACAGGGCGCCAGGGTCGGCTTCGTCGACATCGCCTGCGAGGCGGGCGAGGCGCTGGCGGCGGAACTGACCGCTTCCGGCCATACGGCGAAATTCATCGCCTGCGACATCACCGACATTCCCGCCTATCAATCGGCCATCGCCGAGTTCGCCGCCGCCCATGGCGACGCGCTGGCGCTGATCAACAATGCCGGCCATGACGAGCGCCACGACTGGTCCGAGGTGACCCCCGAGGACTGGGACGCGCGCATGGCGGTCAATCTCAAGCACGCCTTCTTCGCCGCAAAGGCGGTGGCGCCGGGCATGATCGCCGCCGGGCGCGGCTCGATCGTCAATTTCGGCTCGATCAGCTGGATGATCCTTGCGGCGAGGATCCCGGTTTATGAGACCGCCAAGGCCGCGGCTCACGGGCTGACCCGCGCCCTCGCGCGCGAGTTCGGCAAGTCGGGCATCCGCGTCAACACCATCGTGCCGGGCTGGATCATGACCGAGCGCCAGCTCACCCGCTGGGTCGACGCCGAGGCGGAAAGGCTGATCGATTCCAGCCAGGCGCTCGCCGGCCGGCTCTATCCCGAGGATATCGCCGCCATGGCCCTGTTCCTCGCCGCCGACGACAGCGCCATGATCTCGGCGCAGCAATTCCTCGTCGATGGCGGCTGGGCGCATGTGTGAGCTTCGCGGCCCGGCACGGCCAATGAAATTCCATCAACGTTGCGTTGACCGTGCTGGTGCCGTAATCCCATTCGACACACCCACACTCATGTCACGGGGACACGCATGCATCGACGTCTGATTGCGGTGAGCTTCGCAGCGCTGGCGCTGGCCGCCTGCACCACGATCAATCCCTATACCGGGGAGAGCCAGGTTTCGAACACCGCCGGCGGCACGCTGATCGGCGCCGGCGGCGGTGCCGTGGCGGGCGCACTGGTCGGCGCGGCGGTCGGCGGCGATCCGCGCATCGGCGCCCTGATCGGTGCCGGCGTCGGCGGCCTGACCGGCGCCGCCATCGGCAACTACATGGACCAGCAGGAGGCCGAGCTGCGCGCCCAGCTGCAGGGCACGGGCGTTTCGGTGACCCGCGCCGGCGACCAGATCGTGCTCAACATGCCGTCCAACATCACCTTCGCCACCGATCGCTCCGAGGTGCAGCCGCAATTCCTGCCGGTGCTGAACTCGGTCGCCATCGTGCTGCGCAAATACGACCGCACCATCGTCGACGTCTACGGCCACACCGACTCGACCGGCGACGACAACTACAATCTCGGCCTGTCGCAGCGCCGTGCCGTGTCGGTGGCGACCATCCTCGCCAATAACGGCATCGACCAGCGGCGCTTCTATATCGAGGGCAAGGGCGAGCGCGAGCCGATCGCCTCCAATGCCAGCGAGCCCGGCCGCGCCCAGAACCGCCGCGTCGAGATCAGGCTGTCGCCCGTCCGCCAGGGCTGATTTTCAGCGCTGGTTTTCCCGGCAGGCAAAAGAAAAAGGCCCGGCTTGCGTCGGGCCTTTTGCGTTCCGATGCCTTACGCTGCCGGTGGGGTGGTGGCGCCGCCGCCGCGGATGGCGTCGCGGATTTCGGTCAGCAGCACCTCTTCCTTGCTCGGGGCGGCCGGTTCCGGGTCCTTGGCTGCCTCGCGCTTGAGCGAGTTGATGCCCTTGACCACCATGAACAGCACGAAGGCGATGATCAGGAACTTGACCAGCGCGTTGATGAACAGTCCGATATTCAGCGTCGCGACGCCCGCCGCCTGTGCCGCCGCCAGCGAGGGAACGGCCACGTCATTGGGGTTGGACAGCACGATGAACAGGTTGGAGAAGTCGATGCCGCCGATGATCAGACCGATGATCGGCATGAAGATGTCGTCGACGATCGACGACACGATGGCGCCGAACGCGGCGCCGATGATCACGCCGATGGCGAGATCGATCATGTTGCCCTTGACCGCGAAATCGCGGAATTCCTTCATAAAGCCCTGCATTTCATCCCCTGGGTCCTGATGTCGCACTGTTGCGCGTGATCCGGTTTTAGGCCTTGCGCGCCGGCCTGCCAATGGGGCGCCTTTGGTCGGGCTTGCCGCCGGTGGCGGCTGGGCGCGATACTGCGCCCGACCGGAAACGCCATGCAGATCGCCGACAGCCCCATTGCCGACATGCTCGATTTCATCCCGCAAGGCGTCGCCCTGTTCGATGCCGGCCTGCGGCTGAAAACCTCGAACCGGCGCTATCAGGACCTGCTGGCGCTGCCCGACGGGCTGGTCGGACCCGGCACCAGCCTGTTCGACATCGCCCTGTTCCTCGCCGAGCGGGGCGATCTGGGCGAGGGCGATCCGGTCCGCCTGGCGCTGGCGCGCGTCAACACCGTCACCGCCGCGCCGGTCACCGTCACCCAGCGCATCGATGCGCGCGGCACAGCGCTCGAATTCCATTCGAGCCGCCTGCCCGATGGCGGCCTCGTCATCTCCTTCTCCGACGTCACCGCGCGCGTGCGCGCCGAGGCCGAACTGGAGCGCGTCAATCTCTCGCTCGAAGGCCGCGTCGCCCAGCGCACCGCCGACCTCACCCGCGTCAATGCCGAGCTCGAGCGCGCCCGCGCCAAGGCTGACGCCGCCAATCGCGACAAGACGCGCTTCCTCGCCGCCGCCAGCCATGACCTCCTGCAACCGCTCAACGCCGCGCGCCTCTACACCTCGACCCTGATCGAGCGCGCCAAGTCGACGGCGCTGAGCGAATTGGCCGACGCCATCGAGGCCTCCCTCACCGCGGTCGAGGACATCATGTCGGCGCTGCTCGACATCTCGCGCATCGATTCGGGTGCCATCAAGCCCGAGCCGGCCCCGCTGGTGCTCAACGACCTGCTCAAGCGCATCGAGATCGAGTTCGCCCCGATGGCCAGGGCGCGCAACGTCACCCTCAGCCTGGTGCCCAATTCGCTCGGCGCCGTGTCGGACCGCATGCTGCTGTCGCGCATCGTCCAGAACCTCGTCTCCAACGCCATAAAATACAC
>JAEWHZ010000041.1 GCA_023387585.1 Pseudomonadota bacterium | reverse complement strand
CCGTTCTTACGCCCGAGGCGCGGATGTCCGCGCCACTCGGGAACTGGGCAAGATTTCAGTCAGGGAAGTGGTTGGTATGGACAAGGTCCGCATTCGCGCCGTGCCGTTCGACGCCGATCATGGTCCGGCGCGCTCGGAAGCCTTCGTCGCAAAAGGCTCTCCGGTGCCGGCGCTGATCCCCGCGGGGTTGGCGCTCATCGCCGCAACCATCCTCGCGCTGATGATTCTATAGTCCGGCGTCCGGGAGCTTCAGCGTCAAACAAGGAGCGTTCCGATGACGTTAGGTACCATTCTGCTGATCATACTCATTCTGCTGCTGATCGGCGCGTTGCCCACCTGGGGCTATTCGCGCGGATTCGGCTACGGCCCGTCCGGCATTCTCGGTGTCGTCCTGGTGGTCGTGCTGATCCTCGTCCTGATGGGACGCATATGATCGCGCAGATCGAAAAGGGCGCGGCCGCACGGACTCTCCATGCATAGGATTTGCGCCCTGCGGGCAAAGGCAGCCCCCCTTTTGTCCGCAACGGTCACTCCGGCCGGTCCCACCCGGCTGGAGTGATCTCCCCCATTCAACCGGGACGCGATCCGTCCCCAGTTTCAGGATAGACAAGACATGGCCAGCACCGACGACCTCGCCCCCGGCCGGACGAACAACAATACCACCAGTTCCACCACACGTTCGCGTGCCCGCTCGAGCCGCACCACGGCGCGCAGCCGCGAGAACCAGCTCGAGGAGCAGGTTTCCCAGCTCCAATCCGACCTCAAGGCCATCGGCGAGACGCTGTCGCGGCTGACCGGCGAAAAGGTCGAGGAAGCCAAGGGCGTGGCGCGCGCCGAAGCGCGCAATCTGCAAAAGCAGGCCCAGCATGTGATCGACGACGTGCAGGAGCAGGCCGGCGAAATCGAGGACCAGCTCAAGCGCAGCATTCGCGAAAAGCCGCTCACGGCCGTCGCCGCTGCCGCGGGCATCGGCTTTCTGTTCGCCCTGCTGACCCGCCGTTGAGCCCATGCGCCTCATCGCACCGCTGCTGGCGGCCGTCGCCGGCATCGAGCTCGAAGGGCTCACGGACGAAATCAAGCGCCGGCTGCTGCTCGCGGCTATCCTCGCCCTGTGCGGCGCCGTCGCCGGCGTCTTCCTGCTCGTCGCGCTCCATGTCGTGCTCGCCGATCTTTGGGGTCCCGCGCTCGCCGCGCTCGCCATCGCCGGCGGCGCGCTCGTCATCGCGCTGATCGCCTATCTCGTCGGCCAGGTCGGCTCGCGCGAATATCGTCGGCGCGAGACGGAGAACCGGCGGCGTCGCGAGGCCAATGCCCTGGTGACCACCGCCGCGCTCGGGGCCCTGCCGGCGCTGCTGCGCTCGCGCTTCGCCCTGCCCGTGGCGGCGGTCGGCGCCTATCTGCTGATGCGTTCGCAGCGCAAGGACTAAAAAGCATCGGGCAAATCCGATGCGACACCAAAAGAATGGAGCGCATGATCCGAGGGAATCGGATCGTGCGCTCCAGATTATTCCTGCACCGCCTCGGGCAGTGGCAGCAGGATGTCGACCTCGATGCCCGTCGGGGCGAAGCGCAAATCGACGCGGCTGTCCAGCACCTTGGTCAGGCTGCGCTCGATCAGGCGGATGCCGAGCCCGGGATCGTAGTCGTCGCGCAGCGCGGGGCCGCCGGTTTCGCGCCAGCGCAGCAACAGGCCGGTCACCGGCGTCGTGATCGGCCGCCAGTCGAGCCGCACGACGCCGCGCTCGTTCGACCAGGCGCCGTAGAGCAGCGCGTTGGTCGCCAGCTCGTGCAGCACCAGCGCCAGGCCGAGCGCATGATCGGCCGGCAGCAGCAGGTCGGCGCCCTCGACCGCCAGCCGGTTCCGGCGGGCGCGGAAATCGGCGCCGAACTCGCCGCCCAGCACCTCGTCGAGCCGCACGCCGGTCCAGTCGCGGTCGGCCAGCTTCACGTGAACGTCGGACAGGGTCCGCAGGCGGCCGGAGAAGGCCTCGATGAAGGCCTGCGGATCGGTGGTCCGGCGCATGGTCTGGCGGGCGATGGACTGGATCTGCGCCAGCGTGTTCTTGACCCGGTGATTGAGCTCGCGCAGCAATAGCCGCGTATGTTCTGCGCTGAGCTTTGAATCGGTGATGTCGAGGCTGACGCCCATCATCACCATGGGGCGCCCCGCGGCGTCGCGCTCATAGACCCGGCCGCGCGCGAGGATCCAGCGCCTCGTGCGCCCGATCAGCATTTCGTCGGCATAGTCGGACCCGTCCTCAAGAGCCTGCTCGATGGCCGTCTGGATCGACGGGCGGGTGGCGGCGTCCAGCGTTTCCAGCACCGCCTCGATATGCACGGGTCCGGCATCGGACAGCCCGTACATCGTACGGAAGATGTCATTGCAGGCGATGAGGCCCGATTGCAGATCCCACACCCAGCTGCCGACGCCCCCCGCTTCGAGGGTCAGGGCGTGGCGCCACTGCTCGCGCAGCAGTTCGGCGGCGGTGCGGGCACGCACCCGTGCCTCGTCCTTGAGCTCGATCAGGGTCGAGACGCTGGCGGCGAGGTCGATGAGATCGGCAATCAGCTCCGGCGCGGTCTCGGCCCGGGGCTCGGTGTCGAGCACGCATAGCGTTCCCAGCCTCTGGCCGCGCACGATCAGCGGCGCGCCGGCATAAAATCGCACGCCCGGCCAGCCGGTGACGAAGGGGTTGTCGCGAAAGCGCGCATCCGCCTGCATGTCCGGGACGACGAGATGATCGCCCGGATCGGCGATGGTGAAGGCGCAGAAGGACGCTTCGACGGCGCTGCCGGTGATGTCGGGCACCCCGAAACACGATTTGAAGAACTGTCGCTCGCCATCGATCAGCGTCACCAGCGCGAAGCGGGTTCCGAACAGGCGGGCCGCGAGGCGGGTCAGCCGGTCGAAATCACCGTCGGGCGGCGTGTCCATGACGTCGAGCGCCGCGAGGACCCCGAGGCGCGAAATATCGTCGATCGCCGCCCGAACGGAATCGGGCAGCGGCCGCGGGCTGGTCGGCTGGTTCGTAATCGATCTGCTTTCGTTCAATCTCACAGGCTATTCCGCCGCGAAACGCAAGGCACGGCGTTCGGTTCCGGCGTTTCCCAGCGGCTCGGACGTATGACTATATAAAAGGACGCTTAACGTCCCGTTCCGGCTGCCAGTCGGCGATATCGCGCAGAGCCATGGCGTCGAGCACCACGCAGCTGCGCTCGTGCCACGCGATCAGCTTGCGGTCGGCGAGCTTGCGCAGCGTCTTGTTGGTGTGGACCGTCGACAGGCCGAGCGTGTCGGCGACATGGGTCTGGGTTATGGGGATGGCGAGCGGCCGGCGGCCGACCATGCCCACCGATTCCGCGCGCCAGTGCAGATAGGCGATCAGATAGGCGGCGCGCTCCAGTGCCGAGCGCCGGCCGATGCTCAGCAGGTGCTCGTCGAGCAGCCGCTCCTCGCGCGAGGCCAGCCAGGTCACGTCGAAGGCGAGGCCGGTATGATTGCGATAAAGCTCGGCGAAGCGATCGCGCTGGAACACGCATAGCACCACCGGGCTGAGCGCCTCGACCGCATGTTCCATCTGTCCGAGCATGGCGCCCTGCAGGCCCACGAGATCGCCGGGCAGCAGATAGTTCAGCACCTGCCTGCGCCCGTCCGACAGGGATTTATAGCGAAAGGCCCAGCCGGTCAGCACCGTGAAGAGCTGGGCGCTGTGCGCGCCTTCGGAAAGAATGCTGGTGCCGGGCTCCGCCAGCAGCTCGCCGGTCTTGAAGCTCGAGACGAAGGCGAGCTCCTCTGCCGAGAAGTCGCGAAAATAGGACAGGGGCCGCAGCGGACAGCGCTCGCACGGAACCCGCCGCCCGGTGCTGGGAAGCGTGACGCTCATCGATCACCAGGTTCCAACAGGCGGATCAAGACTGCTTCCCTTCATCGGTTGCCGGTATGTCAAAGTTAAGTGACAGCACGGTCGCCCACTCTGCACACAGCATGGAAAAGGTGTCCCTGATTCATGCTGTCCAACAAGACGGCGCTCATTGTCGAGCGCGAAATGCTCATCGTGCTCGATATCGAACGCATGCTGTCCGATATGCGGATCGGCAGGATCCTGACAGTGCGCGGAGCCGAGGAGGCCCATGCCCTCGACCTCGAAAGCGTGGACCTCGCGGTGATCGACGTCTCGAACACGGCCGACGAAGCGGCGATCGACCTGATCGGCCGGCTGGTGGCACGGGGCGTTCCCGTGGTCGTCACCTCGCCCGACGCCAGGCTGGCGCGGGGCGTCCCCGACCACCCGGCGATCGGGGTCGTGCTCAAGCCGTTTTCCGAGGCCGAGTTCGTCATCGCGGTGACCGGCGCCCTCGAAGGCTCTGCTGATCAGTGACCGAACGCCTGATTGGTCACCTGCGCCGATACCGCATCCGGGCCGTAATCGGCCTCGCCGCTGACCTTGAGCTGCTCCTGCAGCCGGGCGCGGGCGCGGCTGACGCGGCTTTTCATCG
>JAEWHZ010000240.1 GCA_023387585.1 Pseudomonadota bacterium | reverse complement strand
TCGTCTCGCTGCGCAACGCCCTCAAGCTCGAGGCGCTGGAAACCGCGGTCCGCGCCGAGCGCGCCCGCCGCCAGGGCACCGTCACCCTGCGCGACATGATCGCCGCCGCCCCCGCCATGCAGCGGCTCGTCACCCTGTGCGAGAAGGCAGCGCGCTCGACCATCCCCGTGCTGATCGAAGGCGAAGCCGGGGTCGGCAAGCAGTTGGTCGCCCGCGTCATCCAGGGCAGCGGCGAGCGCGCCGGCAAGCCCTTCGTCGCCGTCAACTGCGCCGCCATCCCGCCCGACCTCGTCGAATCGACCCTGTTCGGCCATCGCAAGGGCGCCTTCGCCGGCGCCCATTCCGACAGGCAGGGCAAGTTCGCCGAGGCCAATGGCGGCACCATCCTTATCGAGGAGATCGGCGAGCTGTCGCCCGCCGTCCAGGCCCGCCTCCTGCGCGTGCTCCAGCATGGCGAGATCGAGCCGCTCGGGGCCGCCCGGCCGGAACGGATCAATGTGCGCGTCATCTCGGCCACCGGGCGGCGCCTGCTCAACCTGGCGCGCAATGGCGAGTTCCGCGAGGATCTGTTCTACCGGCTCAACGTCTTTCCCCTCTATGTCCCGCCCCTGCGCGAGCGGCGCGAGGATATCGAGGCCCTGTGCGAGCGCTTCGTCGTCCGCTTCGCCGCCGAGGCCGGCAAGCGCATTCTCGGACTCTCCGAAGAGACCCGCAAGCTGCTCGCCGGCTATGACTGGCCGGGCAATGTGCGCCAGCTCGAGAACGCGCTCTATCGCGCCATCGTGCTCTCCGACGGCGGCTGGCTCGAACCCGCCGACTTCCCGCAGATCGTCGCCGGCATAGGCGGGCGCGAGGCGGCGCTGCGCGAACTGGCCGAACGCCCGCATCCCGGCGTGCCGGTGCATATCGACATCGCCGGGGGGCGCAGGAACGCCGGAAGCGAGCCGGTCACCCCGCATGCCGCCGGCCCTTCGGCGCCCGACCGCTTCCTCAGCGAGACGGGCGCCGTCAAGGCGCTGGCCGATATCGAGCGCGACCTGATCGCCTTCGCCATCGAGCAGCACAATGGCCGCATGGCCGCGGTGGCGCGCGCCCTCGGCATCGGCCGCTCGACGCTTTATCGCAAGCTCGCCGAATACGGCCTCGGCGCCGAGGGTCCCCGCGACGCCGCGGCCTGAACGTTACCCTCGATCAGTCGAAGAAGTTGCTGTCCTCCTCCTTGAGGTAGCGCTTGGCTTCGGACGCGATCAGATCGACCCCCATGCCCGGGCGGTCCCCGACCTGGATCTCGCCCTTGACGACGATCGGGTCGGGCAGCCCGTCGACGATGTCGCGCCACCAGGGCTGGGCGCCGGAGGGATATTCGAAGGCGATGAAGTTCGCCGGCAGCGTGGCGCAGACCTGCACCAGCGCGGCCAGCCCCAGAAGCCCGTTCCCCGTGCCGTGCGGCGCCATCATGATCCCGTGCAGATGCGCGTATTCGGCGATCCATTTCAGCTCGGCGATGCCGCCCACATCCGCCGGGTCCGGCCCGACGATGTTGACCGCGTGCGACTCGATCAGCTGCTTGAAGTTCTGGCGCAGATAGATCTGCTCGCCGGTATGGATCGGCGTCGTCGTCGCATGCGTCAGGTCGCGATAGACGTCGGCATTGATCCACGGCGTGTAGTCGCCGGTCAGAAGATCCTCGAGCCACATCAGGTTGTGGTGCTCCACCGCCCGCGCGAAGCGCAGCGCGTCATGCGGCATCCAGCCCGGCCCGCAATCGAGCGCCAGCCCGACCTTGTCGCCCAGCACCTCCTTCATCGCGGAAACGCAATCGAGCAGGTGGTTGAGCCCGCGCTCGGTCAGCGCGCCTGAATCCATCGCCCCGTGGAACGGGCTGGCATTGGGCGTGCCGTAATAAAAACCCTCGAACTCGCGCTTCATCGGCGAATGGAAGGCGACGCCCTGCTTGACGATCTGGAACCCTTCCGGAAGCTCGGTCATCCAGCGCACATTCTCGGCGAAGGCCTCGGGGCTCACCCCGTCCATCGGCACGCGCAGCGAGCCGTTATAGGTGCGCACCGTGTCGCGCACCTTGCCGCCCAGCAGCTTGTAGACCGGCACCCCCGCCGCCTTGCCGGCGATGTCCCACAGCGCCATCTCGATGATCGACACCGCCGCGCCATAGGGCTTGAACGCCCCGCGCTGGCGGATCTTCAGCATGCACCGCTCGACATCGGTCGGGTCCTCGCCGATCAGCGCGTCGCGGAACTGCAGCACGAAGGGCTTCAGATACGGCTTGTAGTGCTCCGCCTGCCCGTAGCCGTAAATCCCCTCGTCGGTATTGATGCGCACGATCGGGTTGGCGCCGATGATGGCGCATTTCAAATCGGTGATCTTCATTGGTTTCCCCCTTGGTCCGGCCGTCCTCGCGGCCGTTTTCACGTTAAACCGTTGGCGCCGGCCAGATCGTCTGGCCGTGCTCGTGCCGCGCCGCCAGCATCTGCTGCACGATGTGCCGGCCCGCATCCTCCACATGCGTCAGGATGGTGCTCACCGCCGCCTCCACGTCCTGCGCCTTGATCGCCTCGAGCAGCGCGCGATGTTCGCGGATCACCGCGGCGCGGCGCAGCAACCCCGTTGCATGGCTGCGGCTCATGGCGTGCAGCACCGCGCGATAGCGGCTCCACAGCTCCACCATGTGCCGGTTGTAGTGCCGCTCATACATCAGCATGTGGAAGCGGAAGTCGAGTTCGGAATGCCGCACGGGATCGGCGAAGTCCAGTGCCTCGATCTCCGCCTGCAGCCGCTCGAGCTCGGCGATGTCGGCGGGCGTGGCGATGGTCACGAACCAGCGGGTCAGGCTGGGCTGGATCAGCATCTCGATCTCGTAGAGGTCGCGCACGAAGCTGGCATCGATCGGACGCACCCGCGCGCCGCGATTGGGCGACATCACGACGAACCCCTCGCCGCGCAACTGCTGCAGCGCCTCGCGCACCGGGTTGGTGCTGGTGCCGTAGCGCCTCGCCAGCGCCGACACCACCAGCCGCTCATTGGCGCCCAGCCGCCCTTGAAGGATATCCTCGCGGATCAGCTCGGATATCCCGGCTTCGCTCTCATGGCTGTCAGGGGCGGGATCGAGGGTCATGGGCCTGGGGTGCTCGGCGGCGCGCTTTGCGCCGCTCCATCGTGCACCAAGTGTGCGACGCACACAATCGCGCACATTGTTGTTGACAGATAGTGTACGATCATCAAGGCTGCCCTCGTGGTTCCGGAGGGAGACCGGGCCACGGGGGAGGACTTCGGAAGACCGACCGCCGGGAAGCCCGTGGGAGAAGCGGGCGCTGGTGGCTATCGAATGTCCGTTGGCGCATTTGCGGCAGGCGGGTGGGACACCACCTTGCGGTCCGCAAACACGCCGGGACAAGGCTCGAAACCATTTCACCGTTCCACGGAACGTCGGGATGGCCTTCGTGGCATGATGGCTGCTGCATGCCCGCGCCAACGCCGGCCGCACCGTTTCCTCGCCTTCGCCATTTGGCTCAATGGGAGGAACCCGAGATATGACTTTGCGTCTTTCTGGACGTCGCTTTGCCACCGGCGCGGTCACGATGAGCGTTGCGGCGAGCCTGCTGCTCACCACCGCCTACGCGCAGAGCGTGGACCTGTCGCAGTGGTCGCCTGAATATGTGCGCGAGATCGCCGGCACCGCCACCTACGACACCGCCGCCGATTGCGACGCCGTGGTGCCCAACGACTATACCGGCCGCGTCAGCTACTGGTACACCGGCCCCTTCGAGGCCGATCCGCAGCTCATGCATGAAATGGACGCCACGTTCTGGGAGGCGTTCGCCGAGGCCTATCCCAATATCGAGACCGACGTTCAGTCGATCACCTATAACGAGCTGCTCGACAAGTTCCGCACCTCGCTGCTCGGCAACGCCGCGCCCATGGTCGTGCGCCTGCAGATCCTGGGCGGCGTCGAGTTCGCCGCGCGCGGCTATCTCCAGCCCCTCGCCCCCGAGGATGTCGGTTATGACAGCGCCGATTTCTGGCCCGGCGCGCTCAAGTCCGTGACCTGGGAAGGCACCGGCTACGGCATCCCGACCAACAACGAGACCATGGCCTTCATCTGGAACGCCGACATCTTCGAGCGGGCCGGCCTCGATCCGGAATCCCCGCCCGCCACCTGGGACGATGTGGTCGAGTATTCGCGCATCATCCACGAGGAGCTCGGCATCTCGGGCTACGGCCTCGTCGCCCGCCAGAACGCCGGCAACACCCCGTTCCGCTTCATGCCCCAGCTCTGGGCCTATGGCGGCGGCGCACTCGACGAAGCCTCCGACAATCCGACCTATCAGGAAGTCTGGGTCAACAATGAGGGCTCGATCGCCGCGCTCCAGGCCGCCTACGATATGTATGTGCGCGACCAGTCGGTGCCGGTCTCGGCCCTGACCAACACCCAGGCCGAGAACCAAGGTCCGTTCATCGCCGGCCAGCTGGCCATGATGATCGCCCACCCGTCCGAATATGCGCGCATGCTCGACCTCGCGGGCGAAGCGACCGGCGCCGACAAGGAAGTCGCCGACGCCGTGGTCGAGAACATGCGCTACGGCCTGATCCCCGAAGGCCCGGCGCGCCGCGCCGTGGTGTTCGGCGGCTCCAACATCCACGTCGTCGAGCCCGAATATGTCGAAGGCGGGTTCGACGAGCAGGCGGTGAAGGCGCTGATCTGCATGTGGACCAGCCCGGAATGGTCGACCAAGCTCGCCTGGACGGCTTCCAACCCGGGCAATCTCGGCGGCTTCCGCACCGAGTGGATGGCCCAGCGTCTCGAGGAGATCCGCTTCCTCGATATCACGACCTCCATGCTGCCCAACGGCATTCCGTTCCCGGTCCTGGCCGAAGCGCCGGAAATCATGAACATCATCATTCCGGACATGATGCAGAACGTGCTGACCGAGGCCATGACGATCGAGGAAGCCGCCCAGGATGCGGCCGACAAGATCGAAAGCCTCGTGCTGAGCGACGGCGGCGGTCTCTGATCGTACCCGCTTCCCCCGGGCCGGCGGCACGCGCCGCCGGCCCGGTCTTTTTCTAGACCAGCGACGGACAATCCGATGAGCAGTATGTTCCGGCAGCCGGCCCCTGCCGATGCCCCCCTCGCGTCCGCCAGGCGGCCCAATGTGCTCCGGCGCAGCTGGGCCCACCGCGCCGACTATGCCTATGTAATGCCGGCGCTCATCGTCATGCTGATCGTGATCGCCTATCCGGTCTATTACACGATCGACCTGTCGCTGTTCCGCACGCCGCCGAGCCTGCAGCTGCGCGACAAGATCTTCACCGGGCTCGACAACTACGCCAGCGTCCTCACCTCCAACGTGTTCTGGCGCGTCACCGTCAACACGCTGATCTGGACCCTCGTCTCAACCGTCGTCGCCTTCCTGCTCGGGCTCGGCGCCGCTTTGGCGCTGCATCGCGAATTCATCGGGCGCGCCTTCCTGCGCGGCCTGCTGCTCGTGCCGTGGGTCGTCAGCGCCGTCGCCGCCTCCTATGTGTGGCGCTGGC
>JAEWHZ010000230.1 GCA_023387585.1 Pseudomonadota bacterium | reverse complement strand
TGGCCGATGCCGGCGCCATCGTCATCCTGGTCGACGGGCTCAACCAGTTGCCCGCCGAACGGCGCACCGACGCCGCCATGCGGCTGCGCAACCTCGCCAGCACCTATCCCAAATGCCCGGTGCTGTTCACCTGCCGTCGCTCTGGCTTTCCCAACCAGCTCGAAATGGTCACCCGCCGCTTCACGCTGGGCCGCCCGAGCCGCGCCCATGCCCATGCCTTCATCGACGAGACCCTGCGCGCGGCGGGCACGCGGCGCAGCGCCGCCGATCTCGACGAGCATATCTGGCAGCTCTGCGACACGCCGCTGCTGCTGACCATGTTGGCGGCCATTCTGTCGCGCGCCCCCGAGGCGGAGCTGCCGCGCAGCCGCACCCGGCTCTACGGCAATTTCATCGACAACCTGTTCGCGCGTGAGGAGGGGCAGGTCAATTTCTCGCTGCTGCGCCGCCACCGCGAGGCGCTGTTGAGCTATATGGCCTTCCGCAAGCAGGATCGTGGCATCGAGTTCGATCGCGCCGAGATCGAGGAGATGATCGATTCCTTCCTGCGCCACGAACCCGTGCCCACCGCCGGCGGCGCCGAGGCGTTCATGCGCGAGGTTCCGGGCCATCCGCCCTTCGAGGCGGCGGGCGCGGGTCCGGATGGCGGGCGGCTCTATGCCTATTTCCACCACTCCCTGCTCGAATATTACTGCGCGCGCTGGATCCACCGGCACGTGCCCGAGCCCGAGCAATGGCGGCTGCTGCTCGACCTCGCGACGGCGCCGCAGGACAAATTCTGGCCCTCGATCGTCTTCTATGCCGGGTTCCTCGACACGGCGGACGCCTTCATCCGCGAGCTGGTGCGCCATGCCGGCGCCCATGCCGAAAGCCGCGACGGGCAGCGCCTGTTCCGCCTCGCCGCCCTGTGCGCCGCCGGCTCGACCATCGCCGATCCCGAAGTGGTGGACGAGCTGGTGGTCGCCATTCTGGTGGCGTTCAAGTTCGGCACGGTCTCGTTCAACCAGGAGCTGGTGGAAACGCTGCGTCTTGTGGGCCCCGAGCGGCGCAGCCGGGGTTTCCCGCGTCGGATCACCGAGGACATCGATTACTGGATCGACAAATATGCCCGGGTGCGCAGCTTCGGCGAGCCGGTCACCGAGACCATGGGTGAACTGGCCGAGGCCATCGCCTCCACCGATCCGGGTCGCATCTGCGAGGGGCTGGTGCGCATCGGCCATCATCCGGCCCGGCAGACCGCGGCGCCCGCCATATTGGAGCTGACCACCCATCCCGACGCGCTGGTGCGCGAGCAAGCGATCTCCACCCTCGGCGCCATGCCGCCGGGACATGCCGATACCGGCATGGCGCTGTGCCGCATCTTTCAGGACCCGCGCCGCAGCGGCTATGAGCGTGCGCTGGCCATGCTGGCCTGCGGGAGGCTGGGCTTTTCCGGGGCGTTCGGTTTTCTTGAGGCCTATCTGCGCGAGCCGGCCAATCCGTTCCGCGAGAATGCATCATGGGCAATTTTCGGGCTGGTCAACGCCAATCCCGCCGATGCGTCGATGCGACGCCGCGCCGGCCGCATCCTGCTTGAAGCCGTTCTCGGGCCGGGCTCGCAATATTGCATTGCCAATGCGCTCTATTGCCTCGCCGAACTCGGCTTCACCGCCTATCGCGCCGACATCCTCGCCTGGCACGCAAGCCAGGACCATCCGCATATCCTCGAGGACGGCTATATCGCCCTGGGAAAGCTTTGCGAGCCCGCGGATTTTTCCGTGTTCGTGCCCGGCCTGGCCCATGACGATCCGCTGGTGCGCTTCGCCGCGCTGCGCGGGCTCGAAACCCTTGCCCGGCGCCATCCCGACGCCGAAGCGGTGCCGGCCGCCCTCGGCGAAGCGCTTGCGCAACTGGCCGGGGACCCGGCCTCGGTGGTTCGCCGGGAAGCGGTGCGGATCGCGTCGGCGAGGCCGTAGCCGGTCGATCACAACCGGCGAACCGATGCCGGTGCCATGCCGTTCTGCTCTTCGAAAGGAGACGCACAATGGCACAGCAATCGACGACCGAGCCGCGCGAGGCGGTCAAGACGCGCGGCAAGCTTACCCGCGAGCACACCAGGCGCGTGATCAACAAGCAGGAACGCACGGATTCGCCCGATATCGACATGCCGGGCGAGAGCCTCGATGAGGGCGAGCGGCGTCATCCGAGGCCCGCCCCGGACGCTGCCTATGACCTGTCGACCGGCGACCGCGCGCAACAGCGCGGCATCAACGATCGCGGGCCGCACGACAAGCAGCGCTGATCCTGCCGCCATCCGCCTGGATGGATCGTCCGGAACGTCCATCACACGCCGCGTGCCGGAACCGGCCGCGGCGTGTGTCCGTGCGGCAACACCTGCGGCGCTCCGTCGCAGCCCCACTTGGCAGGGCGCGATAAACCGGCTACCCAGCGCCTCTCGGCGAAACTCTGTTCAGGGAGGCGTTTGGATGAATATTTCGTACGGCTTCCCGCACGGCGCAGGCACCCGCTAGCG
>JAEWHZ010000192.1 GCA_023387585.1 Pseudomonadota bacterium | reverse complement strand
TGCGAATACATGACCGGCGGCCTCGTCGTCGTCATCGGCCCCACCGGGCGCAACTTCGCCGCCGGCATGTCGGGGGGCGTCGCCTATGTGCTCGACGAGGACGGCAGCTTCCGCTCGCGCTGCAACCTCGCCATGGTCGATCTCGAACCGGTGCAGGAGGAGGAAGACCTCATGCAGAAGCTCCACCATCACGGCGGCGATCTCGAATGGCACGGCCGCGTCGACATCTCGGGCGACATGACCAGGCATGACGACGAGCGCCTGCACCAGCTCATCTCCAACCATCTGCACTATACCGGCTCCGGCCGGGCGCGCGAGATCCTGGAGAACTGGGTCGAGATTCGTCCGAAATTCGTCAAGGTCATGCCGGTCGAATACCGCCGCGCCATCCTCGAGATGGAAAAGCAGCGCGCTTCGGGCGCTCAGGCGGCATCCGGGCAGGAGGCGCAACATGGGTAAGCTCACGGGCTTTCTTGAGATCGAACGCGAGGATTCGCGCTACGAGCCGGCTTCCGACCGCATCCGCCATTTCGGCGAGTTCACCATCCCGCTGTCCGAGCACCGGGTGGTGGACCAGGCGGCACGCTGCATGGATTGCGGCATCCCCTTCTGCCATGGCGACACCGGCTGCCCGGTCAACAACCAGATCCCCGACTGGAACGATCTGGTCTATCAGGGCAACTGGGAAGAGGCCGCGCGCAACCTGCACTCGACCAACAATTTCCCCGAATTCACCGGCCGCATCTGCCCCGCCCCCTGCGAGGAAGCCTGCACGCTGAACCTCGAGGACATTCCGGTCGCCATCAAGACCGTCGAGCAGGCCATCGCCGACCGCGCCATCCGCAATGGCTGGATCGTGCCGCAGCCACCCGAAGCGCGGACCGGCAAGTCCGTCGCCATCATCGGCTCGGGCCCGGCCGGCATGGCCGCCGCCCAGCAACTGGCGCGGGCGGGGCATGACGTGCATGTCTATGAGCGCGAGCCCAGGGCCGGCGGCCTGCTGCGCTACGGCATCCCCGACTTCAAGATGGAAAAGCAGCATATCGACTTCCGCGTCGGCCAGATGGAAGCAGAGGGCGTCACCTTCCACTATAACGAGAATATCGGCGTCACCCGCCCGCTCAGCGAGCTGACCGCGCGATACGACGCCGTGCTGCTCGCCGGCGGCGCAGAGCGTCCGCGCCCGGTCGAGGCAGAGGGCATCGAGCTGGCGGGCGTTCACTTCGCCATGCCCTATCTGGTGCAGCAGAACCGCCGCACCGGCGGCGAGGATATCTCGCACGAAGCCCCGCTGGTCGCGGCCGGCAAGCATGTCGTCGTCGTCGGCGGCGGTGACACGGCTTCGGACTGCGTCGGCACCGCCTTCCGTCAGGGCGCCATCGCCGTGACCCAGATCGACGTCCGCCCGCAGCCGCCCGAGAAGGAAGACAAGCTGAGCAACTGGCCCAACTGGGCCATCAAGATGCGCACCTCCTCCTCGCAGGCCGAAGGCGCCATCCGCGAGTTCGCGGCCGGGACCATGAAGATGGTCGGCAACGCCAAAGACCACGTCACCGGCGTCGAATGCGCCCGCGTCGACCGCCAGCGCCAGCCGATCCCCGGCACCGAGTTCGTCATCAAGGCCGATCTGGTGCTGCTCGCCATCGGCTTCGCCGGCCCGGTGCACGAAGGCATGCTCGAAGAGCTTGCCCCCGCCTTCGACCGTCGCGGCAACGTCTTCGCCGATAGTTTCAGCTACCGCACCAGCGTCGACAAGGTCTATGCCGCCGGCGACATGCGGCGCGGCCAGTCGCTGGTGGTCTGGGCCATCCGCGAAGGCCGTCAGGCGGCGCGGGCCATAGATCTCGACCTGATGGGCCGCACCGACCTGCCGGCCTGACAGACTCAGCACGGACGGCGGTCGACAACCTCGCTGTCCGTGCTGTCGTTACGGCGCCATCATGATATGAGCGGAACGTGCAAGAGCCACGAACCGCCGGATTCGCCGTGACCGAGAAGCCCTATGTCGTCGACCAGCTCATCTCGGCCAAGGCCATCGCCGCCCGCGTCGAGGCGCTGGCGCGCGAGATTTCGGCGCATTTCGCCGATACCGACAAGCTGTTCGTCGTCGGCCTTCTGCGTGGCTCGTTCATCTTCATCGCCGACCTGGTGCGCGAGATCGACCTGCCGCTGGAAGTCGATTTCCTCGAGGCCTCGTCCTATGGCAACGCCATGCAGTCGAGCCGCGAGGTGCGCATCCTCAAGGATCTGCGCGCCGAGATCGGCGGGCGCGACGTGCTGGTGGTCGAGGATATCATCGACACCGGCCACACGCTGCATCATGTGCTGGAGATACTCGGCACCCGCCACCCGCGCCGCATGGAGGTCTGCGCCCTGCTCAACAAGCCGAGCCGGCGCGAGGCCGAAGTGAATGCGCGCTGGATCGGCTTCGACATTCCCGACGAGTTCGTCGTCGGCTACGGCATCGACTATGCGCAGCGCGATCGCAACCTGCCCCATATCGGCGCCGTGCGCTTTACCAGTTAGGTTAGGGCAGCAACTCGGCGTCCGTCGGCTCGTCCGAACCGGTGTTCGACACCCCGACCCCGAAGGCGTCGACGCGTCCGACCGGCGCGCGCACCAGATCGCTCAGCTCGAACGGGCTCGCCGCCCCGCCATCGGCCAGATCGGCCGAAATCAGGTCGAGCGCCGGCCCGGGCGTCGGGTTGAGCGGGGTCACCGCCCCCGCCACCTCGAGCAGCCGCATCTGCCCCAGCCCCTGGAAGGGCGGGCGCATCATGCCCACGATGTCCGTGCCGGCCATGGGATCGACCAGCGCCACCGAAAAGCCGCCCTCGCGATAATAGCGCCGGATCGCCGGACCGAGGAAGAACACCACCTTGTCGGCCCCGGCGGCGGAAAAATGGATGCCGTCGTCGCGCCGCATGCGCTGGCGCTGTCCGTTGAGGTCCGGCCCGTGCGAGGCGAACTGGCCGTCCTCGCCGACGAAGCGCTCGAAAATGTCGACGAACTCGGCGCCCATGGCGAAGGACGCGGCCCGGTGGATGGCGCTGATCTGGCTCATGGCGCGCGAATATTCCGGGCGCGACATGGGCGGCAGCCCGACCCAGATCGCCGGCTTGCCGGCCGCACGCAGCTTGTCGAGGAACGTCTCGATGCGCACCTGATAGGCCTGGGTCCAGCGCTCGGACAGCGCCGGCTGGTTGGTCCCGTCGACCCGCAATTCCTGGCGGTCGTTGATGCCGATGACGATCACCGCCAGATCGAAGCTGTCGGCGGCGATCTGCTCGTCCAGCCCCGCATTCCAATCGTAGAAATCGTCGCGCACGAAGCCGGACGAGCCGACCGCGCGCTCGATGACGACCAGATTGGGATCTTCGGCGAAGGAGCGCTGCAGGGCGCGCGCCACGTCGACCGCGAGCGAATCCCCGAACACCATCAGCCGCGTGGCGTTCTCCGCCTTGGTCGCCTCGGGCGGATCGGGCGGGCGCGGCGCCGGGGCGCTGGCCTGGGGGCGCGACTGCGGCTGCTGCCGGGGCTGCTGGCGCGGCTGCTCCACCACCGGCGGCGCCTGCTGCTGCGGCGCGCCGAACAACAGGTCGAACAGGGTGCGCCGCTGCGCCTGCGCCACTTCGATGCGATCCTGCGCATAAACGGGCGCGATCGCCGCCGCGGGCGCGACGACGGCCAGGCACACGATCATCACCAGACGCAACAGGGCCTTCATACCGTAAACCTAGCAGAGCGTGCGGGACGGCTGAACCCTCGCGCCCGATTGTGATGCCATCATGGTGAAATGCCCAGCACGCGCAGCGCATCGCGGGTGATGAAACCATCGGCCACCACGCCGCGGTTCGCCTGAACCCTTGCATAGGCCGAAGCCGTGATCGGTCCCAGCATGCCGTCGATCGCTCCGTCATAGACCCCGAGCCCGGCCAGCGCCTGCTGGATGGCGCGCCGCTCGGCGAGATCGGGGAACCGCGTGTTGCGCGGCCAGGAGGTGACGAACGGCCCGCCGCCCTTCAGCCGGTCCGTCAGATGCGCCAGAGTCAGCGCATAGCTGTCGGAGAAATTATAGCCTTTGAAGACGAGGTAGTTCTGCGTCATCAGGAATTTCGGCCCCGAGGCGCCGGCCGGGGCATAAAGGAACACCGGCTCGTCGAGATCGGCGAACTGGCGCCCGCCGACCCGCATGATGCCACGCTCGGCGAAGAAGCGGATCGGCCGCATCTGCGTGCGGTCGGCCAGCAGCCAGTCGAAGCCTTGCGGCACCTCGACCTCGAAACCCCAGTCGACGCCCGGCCGATAGCCGAGCGCACGCAGATAGGCGGCGCTGGTCGCCAGCGCATCGGCCAGCGAGTTGTGCAGGTCGACCCGGCCGTCCCCGTCTCCGTCGCGCCCATGCGCCAGCACGTTGGATGGGTTGACCTGCAAATGCCCGATGGCGCCGGCCCAGGACCCGACCAGCGTCCGGGCCGTGCCGTCGCCGCGCTCGATCAGCCGCAGCGCGGCGATGAGGTCGGCCTGATCCTCGACAAAGCGCGTGCGGCGCTGATGCACCAGCGTCGCCAGCGAGCGCACCACCGGGCGGATGAGATCGGTGTTGCCCAAGGCCGAGCCGAAATCCGTCTCGACGCCCCAGATCGCCGCCAGCACATAGGGATCGACCCCGAAATCGCGCCGCGCCATCTCGAACAATTGCGCGTGTTGCGCCATCGCCGCCTGCCCGCGCGCGATGCGCTGGGCGGTGACGCGCCGGTCCATATAATCCCAGATCGGCGTGGTGAATTCGGGCTGCGCGGTGACGAGGCCCGGCGTGCGCGGATCGGGGGTCAACCCGCTCATGGCCGCATCGTAGACCGATGGGCTGACGCCACCGGCGAGCGCAGTGGCCCGGAAACCGGCGATGAATTCGACGAAGGTCTGCGTTGGCTGCGCCGACGCCGTGAGGCCGGACAGCAGCAGGATCAGCGCAGCGATCAGTCCGGTTCGCATCGCCCTGCCCTTCCTTGCCTCAGCGGTTGCGGCGCAGCAGATGCTGCTCCCAGGCATAGGCGGTCTCGACGATATGGGTAAGATCGTCATGCGCCGGCTGCCAGCCGAGCAGATCGCGCAGTTTCTCGCCGGTCGCGGTGATCGAGGCCGGATCGCCCGGCCGGCGCGGCCCTTCCTCGACCGCGAAATCGACCCCCGACACCGCCTTCACCGCCGCGATCACCTCGCGCACCGAATAGCCGCGCCCATAGGCGCAGTTGAGCGTCTGGCTTTCCCCGCCCCCGCGCAGATGCCCGAGCATCAGCTGATGCGCCGCGATCAAATCGCTGACATGGATGTAGTCGCGCACCCCGGTGCCGTCCGGTGTCTCGTAGTCGGTGCCGAAGATCGACACCTTGTCGCGCTGGCCGAGCGCGGCCTGGCAGCTCACCTTGATCAGATGCGTCGCCTCCGGCGTCGACTGGCCCGAGCGCCCGGCCGGGTCCGCCCCGGCGACGTTGAAATAGCGCAACACCCCATAGGTGATCGGATGCGCCGCCGCGACATCGGCCAGCATCATCTCGGTCATCAGCTTGGAGCGCCCATAGGGCGACAGCGGGTTGAGCGGCGTAGTCTCGACCACCGGCGCCAGTCCCGTCATTCCGTAGACCGCCGCGGTCGACGAGAAGATGAAGTGCCTGACCCCTTCCGTCACCGCCGCCTCGATCAGGTTGCGCGAGGTGGCCGTATTGTTGGCGTAATATTTGAGCGGGTTGGCCACCGATTCCGGCACCACGATCGAGCCGGCGAAATGCACGATCGCCTCGACCTTGTGGCGCCTGATGACGTCGGAAACGAAACCGATATCCCCCGCCGCCCCCGTTTCGAGCTCGGCCCGCGCGTCCACGGCCCAGTCGAAGCCGGTGACGAGATTGTCGAGCACCACCACGTCCTCGCCCGCATCGCACAGCGCCAGCACCATGTGGCTGCCGATATAGCCCGCACCGCCCGTGACCAGAACGCTCATACCCGCACTTCCCGAACCATCGCCATCTTTGTGGGTTTAGCCTATTCGCAAGCCGTTGCCTTTAGCTTTACAAGACAACCCCAAGGCTCACCCGAAAGGAGCGCTTTAAGGTGCACAAACGCGTCAAGACCGCCGTATTCCCCGTAGCCGGCCTCGGAACCCGCTTCCTGCCGGCAACCAAGGCGATCCCCAAGGAAATGCTCACCGTCGTCGACCGCCCGCTGATCCAGTATGCCGTGGACGAGGCCCGCGAGGCCGGCATCGAGCATTTCGTTTTCGTCACCGGGCGCAACAAGGGGGTCATCGAGGACCATTTCGACCGCCAGTTCGAACTGGAAAAAACCCTCGAATCGCGCGGCAAGACCGAGGCGCTCGCCGAATTGCAGCAGGACCTGCCCTCGGCCGGCCGCACCAGCTTCACCCGCCAGCAGGAGCCGCTCGGGCTCGGCCACGCGGTCTGGTGCGCGCGCCACATCGTCGGCGACCAGCCCTTCGCGCTCTTGCTGCCCGACATGCTGTTCAAGGCCGAAAAGGGCGTGCTCAAGCAGATGATGGAGGCCTATGACGAGACCGGCGGCAACGTGCTGGCGGTCGAGGAGGTCCCGCATGAGGAAGTATCGAGCTACGGCGTCGTCGCACGCGGCGAAGGTCCCGATTCGGGCTTCGGCATCACCGGCATGGTGGAAAAGCCCAAGCCGGCCGATGCGCCGTCCAACCTGATCATTTCCGGGCGCTACATCCTGCAGCCGGAGATCTTTTCCCTGATCGCCAACCAGTCGGCCGGCGCCGGCGGCGAGATCCAGATCACCGACGCCATGCGGACCCTGATGCAGACCCAGCGCTTCATCGGCGTCAAATATGACGGCCAGTCCTTCGACTGCGGCTCCAAGATCGGCTTCCTGACCGCCAATGTGGTCTATGCGCTCGATCGCGACGACATCCGCGACGGCTTCCTCGAAGCGCTCGACAAGCTCGGGGTGGCGCGCCGCACCATGGAGGCCTTCGCCGAGCAGATCGACGCCACGACGCGCTAAACGCATTTGATCTGCCGCGTTTCCGAACCGCAAAAGTGGGAACCACTTTTGCTGGAAACGCTCAGCGCTGAACGGTAATGCCCACCGTCACCCGGTGGCTGTCCTCGGGGCCATGCGTGCTCGAATTGGTGTGCGCAAAGCCGTAATCGGCCGAGAGCTGGGTATGGGCGTTGACGAGATAGTCGGCGCCCATGCCGGCGCCGTGCCCGCTTTCGGTGTTCGGGGAGCCGACGAAGCGGGCCGAATACCAGTTGGCGGCCGAGCGCAGCGTCAGCCAGGAATTGACGGTATAGGCGGCGCCGATCTCGGCCGTGGTGGCGATGCGCGCTATGCCCGAGCTGTCGGCGCCCGCCGGCTCGAGCGTCTGCCGTGCCGAAGCCGTGACGGCGAGGGTGGGGTCGGGCCGGAAGGTCAGGCTGGCGGCGAACAGGGTCGAGGCGATCTGGTCGAGCGCCGCCTCGTCATAGCGCCGCATGCCGGCGCCGATCGAAACGTCCGCCTCGAGGATTTCGTCCCAGCGCCCGATCACGCCGGCGCTGAACGCCGTGCCCCAGGCATCGGCGCTCAGGCCCGAACCGGGATCGACTTCATCGAACACGTCGCGCCCGGCGCTGGCGTCGCCATAGAGGGTGAGGATCGGCGTCAATGCGTAGCTGGCGCGCAGCCCGCCGGACACGCCCCACAGATTGCGCGCGCTGTTGTCCGTTGTGGTGCCGTCGACGTTGAGCGTCTCGCCATAGACGGTGCGCACCACCTCGCCCGAGCCCGTCAGCGCAAACCGGCCGAACTCGCGCGTCAGCGAACCGCCGGCCGAGCCCGAAAGGGTCGCCGCCGGCCGGGCGATGGTCGGGTCCGTCCCCGGCGCGAAGGGGCTCGGCGCATCATAGACGAGGTTTGCATGGCCGCCGACGCTGGTTTCGGCATCCAGCCGGTAGAGCGAGGCCAGCGACAGGTTGAAGCCGTTCAGATGCGTTTCCGTCTCGACCGGCAAGGCGATGTCGGCCGAGACGGAAACGCTGTTGAGCGAGCGGCTGCGCTCGTCGATCACGCTTGCCTGCGGCACCAGCGAAGCTTCGAAGCGCGACCGGTCCTCGCGGGTGACGTAGCTGCCGCGAAAGCCGACCGACCAGTCGATATCGGGGCCGAGATGAAAGGGTTCGGCGGGAGGCGAGAGATCGACCGTGCCCGGCGCCGCGGGATAGAGGCCGGGCTGCAGGCGCTCGTGATTGGCGTCAACTCCGTCGCCGGGCAGCAGCGGCGACGCTTCGGCGATGGCCGCCGCACCGAGCGACACCCCCAGCCCCAGAGCTATCGTGAACCAACGCAACGCCAAGACGCACCCCTTCGTGCCCCCCGGGAGCACTAAGGAAGTGTTTCAGCTTACGGTTAAGAAAGGCTTTCCAGGCCCGGAAAAGGCTCAGCGCGCCGGAAACTCCAGCCTGCGATCCGCGCGGTGCATCAGGGTCAGTACGATCAGGCCGAACACCACCATGCCGCCGGCCAGGATATGCGCGTTTTCCCACTGCAGCCGTTCGACATAGTCGTAGATGGCGATCGAGATCAGCCTGGTCTGGCCCGGAATGTTGCCGCCGATCATCAGCACCACGCCGAACTCGCCGATGGTGTGGGCGAAGGTCAGGATGCAGCCGGTGAGATAGCCCGAGCGCGACAGGGGCAGGATGACGCGCCGGAAGGTCTGCCACGGCGACACGCCGAACAGGCGCGCCACGTCGAGATGTTCCTGCTCGATGGCGCCGAAGGCGGCGCGCAGCGGATGGATCATGAAGGGCAGCGAATAGATCAGCGAGCCGATCAGCAGCCCCCAGAACGAGAAGGCCAGCGTGCGCGCGCCCCACAGCCCGGCGACCCAGCCGCCCGGCCCGTTGGGGCCGAGCGCGATGAGCAGATAAAAGCCGATCACCGTGGGCGGCAGCACCAGCGGCAGCGCCACGACGGCGCCGACGATATCGCGCCCCTTCCATTCGGTGCGCGCCAGCCACCAGGCCACCGGCGTGCCGACCGCCGCCAGGATGATCGTGGTGATCGCCGACAGGCCGAGCGTGAGCGAGATGGGCGGCCAGAGCTCGGCGAGGCTGATCATGGGACCGTGTAACCGGCCTCTTCGATCAACGCCACGGCTTCGGGACCGCGCAGGAAAGCGATGAACTCGGTCGCCGCCGGATTGTCGGCGCCATGGGTGAGCAGCACCGCGCCCTGCTCGATGGGCTCATGCAGCTCCTGCGGCACCAGCCACACATCCTCCTGGCCGATCACCTGGCTGGCGGCGACGAAGCCGAGCTCGGCATTGCCGGATTCGACGAATTGCAGCGCCTGGGTGATGTTCTCGCCGGTGACGATCCGGCCCTCGACGGCCTCGACCAGCC
>JAEWHZ010000180.1 GCA_023387585.1 Pseudomonadota bacterium | reverse complement strand
CGCACATACGAGGGGCATATTTCATCCCCCGACCGGAGAATTAAATGTCCAAGCTCAAGATTGCCGTGATCATTTCCTCGACGCGCGAGACGCGCTTCGGCGACAAGCCGGCCCAGTGGATCAAGGATCTCGCCAACCAGCGCGACGACCTTGAGGTCGACCTGCTCGACCTGCGCGATTTCGACCTGCCGTTCTTCAATGAGGCTGCGTCCAATCTGTGGATGCCCTCGCAGGACCCGCGCGCCGTCGCCTGGCAGAAGAAGGTCGGCGAGTATGACGGCTACATCTTCGTCGTCGCCGAATACAACCGCTCGATCACCGGCGCGCTGAAGAACGCGCTCGATCAGGCCTATAACGAATGGAACAAGAAGCCCTTCGGCGTCGTCGGCTACGGCTCGGTCGGTGCTGCGCGCGCCATCGAGCATCTGCGCACCATCGGCGTCGAGCTGCAGATGGTCTCGACCCGCTCGGCCGTCCATATCCTCGGCGGCGATTTCTTCACCGTGCACCCGCTTGGCGGCCAGAACAAGCCGCTCTCGGATATCGAGGCCTCCATCGGCCCGTCCGCCAAGGACATGCTTGACCAGCTCGCCTGGTGGGGCAACGCCACCAAGGCCGCCCGTCAGGCCAGCTAACCGAGTGCCGTTCTCCGGCCTTCACGTTTCAGGGTCGCCTCCGGGCGGCCCTTTTTCATGCCCGTTCGCATCCAAAATCGGGCTGGCTTGTTTGTGGGGGGCGCCGGGTGTATAGCGGCGCCCCCGCTCGAACAGACGATGCATTGTTCCCATGACGCCTATGGGTGTTCCCGGCCGCGCGGCCGGTGACGTTGCGACCGACACGGCCGGCCACGCCACGAAAAATCTTCCCCTGCTGACCCTCGGCGCCATCGGCGTCGTCTATGGCGATATCGGCACCAGCCCGATCTATGCCTTTCGCGAGGCCATGAAGGTGCGGCCGGGCGGGGCGGGCGATTTCGCCAACAATGCCGAGGTGATGGGCCTGCTCTCGCTCATCGTCTGGGCGCTCACGCTGACGGTCGCGGTCAAATACGTCTTCTTCGTCACCCGCGCCGACAACAATGGCGAGGGCGGCACGCTGTCGCTTATGGCTTTGGCGCGCAAGACTTTTGCCGATCCGCCGGCCTGGATCACCGCGCTCGGGGTTCTCGGCGCCGCCATGTTCTATGGCGATGCCATGATCACCCCGGCCATCTCCGTTCTCTCGGCCGTCGAAGGCATGGAACTCGTCGCCCCGGCCTCGGGGGGCTGGGTGGTGCCGATCACGCTGGTCATCATCGTCGGCCTGTTCGCCGTGCAGCGACTGGGCACCGGCAAGGTCGCCATGATCTTCGGCCCGATCACCGCCGTCTGGTTCCTGGTGCTCGGCGGCATCGGTCTCGTCCATATCGTCCAATATCCCGGGGTTCTGTGGGCGCTGAACCCTTTTCTGGCGCTTGAATTCATCCTCACCCATGCCGGCATCGCCTTTATCGTGCTCGGCGCGGTGTTCCTCGCCGTCACCGGCGCCGAGGCGCTTTATGTCGATCTGGGGCATTTCGGCCGCCGGCCGATCGTCCTCGCCTGGTTCGGCCTCGTCTTCCCCTGCCTGCTGCTCAACTATTTCGGCCAGGGCGCCTTCGTGCTGCGCGTCGGGCCGGAAAACGTCACCAGCCCCTTCTTCCAGATGTATCCCGACTGGGCGCTGGGTCCCTTCGTCGTGCTGGCCACCATGGCCACGGTCATCGCCAGCCAGGCCGTCATCTCGGGCGCCTACAGCCTCACGCAGCAGGCCATCGCCCTCAACCTGTTGCCGCGCATGGTGGTGCGCCACACCTCCGAAATCCAGAGCGGCCAGGTCTACATGCCGCAGATCAACGCCTTCCTGATGGTCATGGTGCTGATCCTGGTTGTCGCCTTCGGCAGTTCCTCGGCGCTGTCGAGCGCCTATGGCATCGCCGTGTCCGGCATCATGGTGGTCACGCTCACCCTGCTGCTGGTGGTCATGGTGCGCGTCTGGCGCTGGCATAAGCTGGCGGTCATCGCCTTCGGCGGCGTGTTCCTCGTCATCGATGGCGGCTTTTTCGTCGTCAACTCGGCCAAGGTGCTGCAGGGCGGCTGGGTGCCGGTGGTCGTCGCCGCCGCCGCCTCGCTGATCATGGCCGTTTGGATGGTCGGCAGCCGGCGCCTCGCCGATCGCACCCGCCGCGACGAGGTGCCGTTGCGGTTCCTGCTCGACAATCTGTCGAAAAAACAGCCCCAAACCGTACCTGGCACGGCCGTCTTCCTCACCGCCGACCTCGAAGGCGCGCCCACTGCGCTCCTGCACTCGCTCAAGCACTACAAGGTGCTGCACGAATCCAACGTCATCCTCACCGTGCGCACCTCGACCTCGCCGCGCGTGCCGGACGACGAGAAGATCCATTACGAGGCGTTCAACGCGCTGTTCAGCCGCGTCATCGTCACCTTCG
Source organism: Pseudomonadota bacterium (assembly GCA_023387585.1). Taxonomy (GTDB): domain Bacteria; phylum Pseudomonadota; class Alphaproteobacteria; order Rhizobiales; family Devosiaceae; genus Devosia. Next base: position 3,814 of record JAEWHZ010000180.1, on the reverse strand, counting down.
GCTATATGGAAGAGCCCAATCTGCCCAGGGCCCTGGTGCTGGCCCGCCGGCTGGGCTGGAAGTTCGACATCATGTCGACCTCCTTCTTCCTCTCGCGCCGTTCGCTCAAGCCCGGCCAGAAATCCGGCCTGCTGCGCGGCTTTCAGGACAAGCTGTTCATGACCCTCTCCCGCAACGCCTCCGACGCGACGGAATATTTCCATATCCCGTCGGGCCGGGTGGTGGAGATCGGCACGCAAGTGGTGTTGTGAGGGAGTGAGTAGTGAGTAGCGAATAGCGAATAGCGAATAGCGAATAGTGAATAGTGAATAGTGAATAGTGAATAGTATAAGGAGACACAGAGGGCATCCCGTCCTCACTACTCACTACTCACTATTCGCTCTCCTCACTTCTCCATATCCGGGCACACATACGGCACCACCGCCGGCACATAGTGCTGCTCGTCCACCTCTCCGCCGATCAGGTTCAGCCGCAGCACCAGTTCGGCGTCCGTCAGCGTCGCGATGTCGGCGGAGATGGTGACGCCGTCCTCTTCCCAGCTGATCTCGCTTTCGGAAACCTGCTGCCAGCGCGACAGCCGGTAGGTCTCCCAGCATGAATCCGTCACCAGCGTCCCGTCCTCGAGAAATATCTGCATCGGCCCGGGCAGAGTTTTTTCGTCCGCCCGGACCCAGATGCGATTGAGCAAGGGATTGCTGGAGGTCTCGGAGGCGGTGGACGTTCCGGCCTGGGCATAGGCAGGCTGGGGGGCGCCTGTTGCCATGCCCCACGCGCCCAACAGGGCGAGTATCGCGGCTTTCCAGTCCATGCCGTCCTCCTGTGCACCCGGCGTCGCATACCGGGCACGCCAGCGAGTTGGCGCCGGAAATGCGGAGAATTTGAGAAGAATCTTCGGTATGTCCGAGGCAGTGCCGCCGGTTCGGGAACAGGGTGAACGAAGGGTTATGGGAGCGAATAGCGAGTAGCGAATAGAAGCATCCCGTGACGCCTACTCACTACTCACTACTCACTACTCACTACTCACTACTCACGGCCCACCCTCGCCAACACCCTCGCGCGATCCCGCATCCGCGCCGCCGCCTGCACGGGCCATAGCGTGAAATCGTCGGCTTCGCCTTCGATCTGGTGGCGCGCATGCACCGGCCAGTTGGGATCGTCCAGCGCCCCGCGCGCCAGGGCGATGAAATCGGCCTCGCCCTCAGCGATGATCGCTTCGGCCCGGTGCGGATCGTGCAGCAGGCCGACGGCGGCGGTGGGAATGCCGGCGCCGGCCTTGATCGCCTGGGCGAACGGCACCTGATAGCCGGGGGAAGGCGCGATCCGCCCTTCCGCGAAGCCGCCCGAGGAGCAGTCGATGGTGTCGACGCCCAGCGCCTTGAGTTCGCGCGCCAGCGCCACGCTGTCCTCGACGTCCCAGCCGCCCGCCGCGTTGTCCGAAGCCGAGATGCGCACCCAGACCGGCTTGTCCTGCGGCAGGGCGGCGCGCACCGCCTCGGTCACCTCGAGCGCGAACCGCATGCGGTTCGCGCGGCTGCCGCCGTATTCGTCGTCGCGCCTGTTGCCGAAGGGCGAGAGGAACTGGTTGATCAGATAGCCGTGCGCGGCATGCACTTCCACCATGTCGAAGCCGGCCGCGTCGGCTCGCCGCGCCGCATCGGCGAAACTCGTCACCAGCCCGGCGATCTCCTCGCGCGTCAACGCATGCGGCTCCTGGAAATCGGGATTGTCCGCGGCATGCGCCACGGCGCTCGGCGCCACCGGCTTCCAGTGCTGAAAACCCGCCGCGCGCTGCTCGCTTTCCGATGCGGTCGGCAGGTCGCGCCGCCAGTCGACCGGCGTCGACGCCTTGCGCCCGGCATGGGCGAGCTGGATGGCGGACACCGTGTTCTGGCTTTTCAGGAAGCGCGTCACCGGGCGCAGCGCCTCGGCCTGCGCGTCGTTCCACAGCCCCACATCGGCCCAGCTGATGCGCCCTTCCGGGGTCACGCCCGTGGCCTCGACCATCACCATGCCGAACCCGCCCAGCGCGAACCGCCCCAGATGCACCAGATGCCAGTCATTGGCGAGGCCGTCGCGCGAGGAGTATTGACACATCGGCGCGACGACGGTGCGATTGCGGAAGGTCACGCCGCGCTGGGTGACCGGCTCGAACAGATGCGCCATGAGGATTGTTCCATCGTGGAAATACGATGGAGCCTATATGCGGCAGAAGCCCTATCCTGACAACCCCAATCATCCCGCCACCCCCTTGCGCCGAACCGTACGTTACGGTACGGCATTGCCGTCGAAACGGGGACAGGTGCCTTGGCTCTGCCGATCAGGATCAACGAGGAGACCTTCACGCCCCGTCAGCAGGCGGTGCTGACGGCCGCGCTCGATCTTCTGGTCGAGAATGGCGACGGGCTGACCATGACCGCCGTCGCCCGCCGCGCCGCGTGCTCCAAGGAAACGCTGTACAAATGGTTCGGCGACCGCAACGGGCTGCTGACCGCGACGGTGCAGTGGCAGGCGGCCAAGGTGCGCATGCCGCAGGTCGATCGCAGCTCGCTCACCGGCCAGCGCCTGCGTGCCAGCATCGAGCAGTTCGCCCGCGACCTGCTGACCACGCTCGAAGGCGAGATTTCGGTCACGCTCAACCGCATCGCCATCGCCCGTGCCATGGGCGACAAGGACCGGCTGGGCGAGATCGTCCTGGAAAACGGCCCCCTCGCCATCCGCAAGCGCCTCAAGCCCATCCTCGAGGCCGGGCGCGATGCGCGCCTGTTGCGCTTCGACAGCTCGGAAAACGCCTTCCGCGCCTTTTTCGGCCTCGTGGTGCGCGATGTGCAGATCCGGCTGCTGCTGGGCGACAGCACTTTGAACCAGACCGACATAGACACCGAGGCGAAAGCCGCCACCGACCAGTTCTTCGCGCTTTACGGCACCGACCGGGCCTGAGCGCGACAACGCCAAGCGACACAAGGGAGACTTCCATGCGCGTCTATTACGATCGGGATGCCGATCTCAACATCATCAAGTCGAAAAAGGTCGCCATCATCGGTTATGGCAGCCAGGGCCACGCCCATGTGCTGAACCTGAGGGATTCCGGCGTCACCGAGGTCGTGGTCGGCCTGCGTCCGGGCTCGGGCTCGGCCAGGAAAGCCGAGGGCGAGGGGCTCAAGGTCATGACGGTCGGCGAAGCCGCCGCCTGGGCCGACGTCATCATGATGCTCACCCCCGACGAGCTTCAGGCCGATATCTATCGCGAGCATATCGAGCCCAATATCCGTGACGGCGCGGCGCTTGCCTTCGCGCACGGGCTCAACGTGCATTTCAATCTCATCGAGCCCAAGAAGACCGTCGACGTCATCATGATCGCGCCCAAGGGTCCCGGTCACACCGTGCGCGGCGAGTTCGTCAATGGCGGCGGCGTGCCCTGCCTGATCGCAGTGCATCACGACGCCTCGGGCAATGCCCACGACATCGCGCTGGCCTATGCCTCCGGCGTCGGCGGCGGCCGTTCGGGCGTCATCGAGACCAATTTCCGCGAGGAATGCGAGACCGATCTGTTCGGCGAGCAGGTCGTCTTGTGCGGCGGCCTGGTCGAGCTGATCCGCGCCGGCTTCGAAACGCTGGTCGAGGCCGGTTACGCGCCGGAAATGGCCTATTTCGAGTGCCTGCACGAAGTGAAGCTGATCGTCGACCTGATCTACCAGGGCGGCATCGCCAACATGAACTACTCGATCTCCAACACCGCCGAATGGGGCGAATACGTCTCCGGCCCGCGCATCATCACCTCGGAGACCAAGGCCGAGATGAAGCGCGTGCTGCACGA
>JAEWHZ010000163.1 GCA_023387585.1 Pseudomonadota bacterium | reverse complement strand
ATGCCGGTGTCGGCACGGGTCTTCGTCGCCGATTGCAAATCTTCAGCAAGTGCTAACCAAGTCTTTCAAGCACCGATTAACCAAAACTTGACCGTTTTCGCCCATCTTCCTGTGTGCGATGGCGAATTTTCCGTCGCCGCAGGCCAAGGCCGGCGTTCGAGTTTCGTTGCGGAGTGCGAGAGATGAAGCCAGCGCGCATCGTGCTGATCCTGGTCGCGTTGGGCGCCGGCGGCCTCGCGGCCCTGCTGGTGACGCGCGGCGGCGACCGCACCCCGCCCCAGACCGTGGTGACCGAAGTGACCCGCGAGGAGGCGCGCACTCAAATCCTCGTCGCCCGCGCCCCGATCGGCATAGGCGAGCGGCTGCGCCCCGAGCTCGTCGAATGGGCCGACTGGCCGGAAGGCGCCGTGCGGCCCGAATACGTCACCGTCTCCGCCATGCCCGATGCGCCGACCGAGCTGGTCGACGCCGTGGCGCGCTTCGAGTTCTTCGCCGGCGAGCCGATCCGCGAGCAGAAGCTGGTGCGCTCCGACCAGGGCTATCTGTCGGCCGTGCTCGCCCCCGGCATGCGCGGCGTCTCCCTGCCGGTCAGCGCGGAAGCCGCCGCGGGCGGCTTCATCGTTCCCAACGACCGCGTCGATGTCATCCTGACCCGTTCGTCGGCGGCGGGGCGCGTCTCCGAGGTGGTGCTGGCCAATGTGCGGGTGCTGGCCATCGGCGCCAGGCTCGGCGAGGTCGGCGCCAGCGGCGGGCAGACCGAGGCCGATGCGGGCGAAGGCCCGCAATCGCAGATGTTCCGCGACCGCACCATCGCCACGCTGGAACTGAGCCCGCAACAGGCCGAAACCGTCATCAATGCCGGCGCGCTCGGCGCGCTGTCGCTGACGCTGCGCTCGGTCGTCGATTTCCGCGAGGACCCGGTGACGGCCCAGAACCAGTCCGCCAGCCAGTCCGTCCGCGTCATCCGCTATGGCATGGAAAGCGCCGTCATGGCCGCCAATGCCCCGCAGATGCAGGTATCCGCCCCCCCCGTTCCCTTCGCCGAGCCCGTGCCACCCATGATGGATGCGGGCGAGCCGGAAATTCTCGTTCAGTAGGCCCCGAGGACACCATGCCCAGGATCAGGCTCTCGTCTTTTTGGACTTCCTCCCGGCCGCTGGCAGCCCTGCTGCTCGGACCGAGCCTGCTGTTCGGATCGCTCGGCCTCGCCGCCGTGCCCGCCCAGGCGCAGCAGGGCCCGCAGTTTGCGCCGGCCCATGTCGCCGTCTCCGGCTATGGCGCGACGCAGGCCTATTCGGTGCAGCTCAACAAGTCGATGATCCTCGACCTGCCGGCCGAGGCGGCCGAGGTGATCGTCTCCCAGCCTTCCGTCGCCGGCGCCATCATGCGCACGGCGCGCCGCGCCATCATCCAGGGGATCGGCGCGGGCGAGACCAACATCTTCTTCCTCGACGCCGCCGGGCGCACCATCTCGGTGCTCGAAGTGTCGGTCACCAGCCAGCCTTCGGAGATCGCCGGCGCGCTCGAAACCACGCTGGCGCGCGTCATCCCCGGCTCGACGATCCGCGTCGATTCGGTGGCGCTGGGCGGCGGCGCCGCGACGGGCTCCACCAATCGCGTGGTGCTCTCGGGCACCGTGGTTTCCGGCGAGGACCTCGAACACGCGACCCAGATCGCGGCCCAGTTCGCCGGCTCGCCGGAGAACGTCGCCAACCTCGTCACCGTTTCGGGGGCGCAGCAGGTGGTGCTGGCCGTCACCGTGGCCGAGGTCAGCCGCGATGCCGCTCGTCAGCTCGGCGTCAACCTGTCGGGCACGCTGTCGATCGGCACGGCGAACCTGTCGTTCAACAGCGCCCAGACCCCGCTGTCCAACGGGGCGGCGGGCCAGTTCGGGCTCGGCAACCTGCAGATCAACGCCGCCATCCGCGCGCTCGAGACGCGCGGGGCGCTGCGCATCCTCGCCCAGCCGACGCTGACGGCGCTTTCCGGGCAGTCGGCCGAATTCCTCGCCGGCGGCGAGATTCCCTACGAGACCTTCGACGATAACGGCAACCGCATCATCCAGTTCAAGGAATACGGCATCGGGCTCAACTTCACCCCGGTGGTGCGCGCGAACGGGGTGATCGGGCTCACCGTCGAGACCGAAGTGTCCGATCCGGCACCCGATCTGAGCCTGACCAAACGGCGCGCCAACACCTCGGTCGAGCTGCCGGCAGGCATGACGCTGGCGATTGGCGGGCTTTTGGAGGAACGCGTGCGCCAGCAGGTGTCGCAGCTGCCGGGCCTGGGCAACGTGCCCATTCTGGGCGCCCTGTTCCGCTCGCGCGAATATGTGTCGAGCCAGACCGAGCTGGTCATCCTGGTCACGCCGCACCTCGTCGCCCCGCAGCACTACATCGAGACGCCCGTCGACCGCAGCGCCGTCGCCTCCGACGCCGAGGCCATATTCCTCGGCAATCTCGAGCGCAATTACGGCGTCGGCTCGGGCCAGGGCATGCGCGGCACGCTGTCGGGCTCGGTCGGATTCGTGCTCGATTGAACCGGTGCGGCCCGCGCTGAAGGAACGGAACAGACATGAGCTTTCTGACCAACGAGCCCAAGAAACAGGATGAGCAGGCCGCCGTCGAGATCGCGCAGGGCGCGCGGCTCTTGCCGCGCATCACCATCCAGGCCTTCTGCGAGCACTCCCAGACGGCCCAGCTGATCGAAAGCGCGGTGCATGACCGGCGCATGTCGAAGGTGGCGCTGACGACGCATAATGGCGGGCTCGAAGGCGCCATCGAGACCTATCGGGCCAATCCGACGCCCAATCTGATCATGGTCGAGACGCTGCTGGCGCCCGAGGAGATCCTGCCCGCGCTCGCCCGGCTCGCCGAGGTGTGCGACGCCACCACGCGCCTGATCGTGCTCGGCCATGTCAACGACGTGCTGCTCTATCGCGAGCTGATGCGCTCGGGCGTGTCGGAATATATCGTGTTGCCGTCGAGCGCCGCCACGGTGGTCTCGGCCATCTCCGACATCTTCGCCGGCGAGAACGCGCAGCCGATCGGGCGCACCATCGCTTTTGTCGGCGCCAAGGGCGGCGCCGGCGCCTCGACCATCGCCCACAACGTGTCCTGGGGCATCTCGCAGAGCCTGCGCCAGGACTGCCTGGTGCTCGACATGGACCTCGCTTTCGGCACGGTGGGGCTCAACTTCAACCAGGACCCGCCGCACGGGCTGGGCGATGCGGTGCTCGCCAGCCAGAAGGTCGACCAGGTGATGCTCGACCGGCTGATGAGCAAGGCCGCCAACCATATCAGCCTGCTCACCGCCCCGGCGACGCTCGACCGTACCTATGATCTCGACGAGCGAGCCTTCGAGCAGGTGGTGGAGCTGAGCCAGAGCCTGATGCCGGTGGTGCTGCTCGACGTGCCGCATAGCTGGACCGCCTGGGTGCGCCACACGCTGGCGACCGTCGACGAGATCGTCATGGTCGCCGAGCCGGACCTCGCCAGCCTGCGCAACGCCAAGGCGCTGGCGGATACGCTCAAGGCCCTGCGCCCCACCGAATCCGATCCGCTGCTGGTGCTCAACCGCATCGGCCTGCCCAAGCGTCCCGAGATCGCGCCGGACGAGTTCGCCACCTCGATCGAATGCCGGCTGCTGGCCGCCATTCCCTATGAGGGCGCCCTGTTCGGCACCGCGGCCAACAATGGGCAGATGCTGGCCGAGGTCGCGGCCAACAACAAGATCAACGACACCTTCCGCGCCATCGGCCTGCATGTCACCGGCCGGCAGGAGGTGGTTTCCGCAAGCAAGGCGGCCGGCCTCATCAAGCTGTCCGGCCTGTTCAAGAAGCGGGCCTGAGCCCGCGGCGTTTAGGGATCGACGATGTTCGGCAAGCGTACCAGTTTCGGAGGCAATACCTCGGTCCAGCCCATGCCGGTGCGTCCCGCCCCCGTGGCCCCGTCCGGGCATGCCGAAACGGCGCCGGAGGCCCCGCCGCGCCGCGAAGAGGTCGTCGACGTGCGCACGCCGGCCGATGCGCAGCGCGACAAGACCTATTTCCAGACCAAGTCGGCGATCTTCAACGCGCTGATCGATTCCATCGACCTGAGCCAGCTGGCCACCATGGACCAGCAGGCGGCGCGCGAGGAAATCCGCGACATCGTCTCCGAGATCATCGCCCTCAAGTCGATCGTGATGTCGATCTCCGAGCAGGAGGATTTGCTCGAGGACATCTGCAACGACGTGCTCGGCTACGGCCCGCTCGAGCCGCTGCTGGCGCGCGACGACATCGCCGACATCATGGTGAACGGCTCGCAGAAATGCTATATCGAGGTCGGCGGCAAGGTGCGCCTGACCAATGTGCGCTTCCGCGACGAATCGCACCTGATGAATGTGTGCCAGCGCATCGTCAGCCAGGTCGGGCGCCGGGTCGACGAATCCTCCCCGATCTGCGATGCGCGCCTGCCCGACGGCAGCCGCGTCAACGTCATCGCCCCGCCGCTGTCGATCGACGGCGCCACGCTCACCATCCGCAAGTTCAAGAAGGACAAGCTGACGCTGCCGCAGCTCGTGCGCTACGGCTCGATCTCGGCCGAGGGCGCCGAGGTGCTGCGCATTCTGGGAAGGGTGCGCGCCAACGTGCTGATCTCGGGCGGCACCGGCTCGGGCAAGACAACCCTGCTCAACTGCCTCACCGCCTTCATCGAGAAGGACGAGCGCGTCATCACCTGCGAGGACTCGGCGGAGCTGCAATTGCAGCAGCCGCATGTGGTGCGCCTCGAAACCCGCCCGCCCAATCTCGAGGGCGAGGGCGAGATCACCATGCGCGACCTGGTGAAGAACTGCCTGCGCATGCGCCCCGAGCGCATCATCGTCGGCGAGGTGCGCGGACCCGAGGCGTTCGACCTGTTGCAGGCGATGAACACCGGCCATGACGGCTCGATGGGCACGCTGCACGCCAACTCGCCGCGCGAGGCGCTGAGCCGTCTCGAATCCATGATCACCATGGGCGGCTATTCGCTGCCCAGCCGCACCATCCGCGAGATGATCACCTCGTCCATCGACGTCATCGTGCAGGCGGCGCGCCTGCGCGACGGCTCGCGGCGCATCACCCACATCTCCGAGGTACTGGGCATGGAAGGCGACGTGATCGTCACCCAGGACGTGTTCCTGTACGACATCATGGGCGAGGACGCGAACGGCAATTTGATGGGGCGCCACCGCTCCACCGGCATCACCAAGCCGCAATTCACCGAGCGCGCGCGCTATTTCAACGAGGAAGCCAATCTGGTCGAGGCGCTGGAACGCTCCAATGTCGTGCAGCACGAGATTCTGGGGAACTGACGGCCATGAACGCGCTGCTGCTCGCCCTTCTGGCCATGATCGCGGTGGGGGCCGCCGGCTTCGCGCTGGTGCCCTCGGCCATGGGCTCCTCGCGCGCCGACAAGCGCCGCCGGGCCTTTCAGGGCGACATCGAGGCGCGAAGGCGTGACAGCGCCGCCGACCGCACCCGCGAGGACCGGCGCAAATCCGTGCAGCAGGTGCTCAAGGCCCAGGCCGACGAGCAGAAGCGCAAGGCGCGCCTGACGCTGGCGCAGCGCATCTTTCAGGCCGGGCTTTCGATCAAGCCGGGTGATTTCATCCGCAACTGCATCATCCTCGGCGCCGTCACCTTCGTCGTGCTGTTCGTGGTGCAGGTGCCGCTGCTGTTCGCGGCCGTGTTCGGCGTCGCTTCGGGCTATCTGCTGCCGCGCCTCTATCTGGGACGCGCGCGGCGCAAATATCAGGACCGCTATCTCGAGGAACTGCCCAACGCCGTCGAGGCCATCGTGCGCGGCGTCAAGACCGGGTTGCCGCTCAACGATTCGATCCGGCTGGTGGCGCGCGAGGTCAAGGAGCCGGTGCGCTCCGAGTTCCAGCGCATCCTCGACCAGCAGGCCTTCGGCATGTCGACCACCG
>JAEWHZ010000122.1 GCA_023387585.1 Pseudomonadota bacterium | reverse complement strand
TCGAGCGCGATGCGGATGTCGCGCCGGCCGATGGCGCGCAGCATCTGCGACACCAGTTCTGCGGAATGCGGCGCGGCGTCGGCGATCAGTATGCCGTTGGCGGTGATGGTTTCGATGGGCATGGCGTTACCGGCGATATGGATGCGGCGCAGTCTGGCAGGGCGGCGTAAGAGCCCGGTTAACGCCAACCCCTTGGCGGCCCGGACGGATTCCGATCGCGGCGGAAAGCCGATTGACGCAGTTTGTGCGAAGGCGTATGAGCCGCCTCAGGACACTTCGCCCTAACGCGAAGCATTCGACCTGGGAGGGTCGCCATGGCTGATACGCCCCTGACCGCGCCGGCGGTGAAACCGGCTAATCCGAATTTTTCGTCGGGCCCCTGTGCCAAGCGTCCGGGATGGAGCATCGAGGTGCTCGCCGATGCGCTGGTCGGTCGCTCGCACCGGTCTAAGCCCGGCAAGGCCCGGTTGCAGCAGGCGATCGCGCTGACGCGCGAGCTGCTCGAGGTGCCGGCCGACTATCTGATCGGCATCGTGCCCGCCTCCGATACCGGCGCCGTCGAGATGGTGCTGTGGTCGATGCTCGGCGCGCGCGGCGTCGACATGCTGGCCTGGGAATCCTTCGGCGAGGGCTGGGTGACCGATGTCGCCAAGCAGCTCAAGCTCGATGACGTGCGTATCCTTCGCGCTGATTATGGCGACCTGCCCGATCTCGGCGCCGTCGATTTCACCCGCGACGTGGTCTTCACCTGGAACGGCACCACGTCGGGCGTGCGCGTGCCGGATGGCGAGTGGATTCCGGCCGATCGTGAAGGGCTGACCATTTGCGACGCCACCTCGGCCGCCTTCGCCCAGAAACTCGAATTCGACAAGCTCGACGTCGTGACCTTCTCCTGGCAGAAGGCGCTGGGCGGCGAGGCGGCGCATGGCATCCTCATCCTCGGCCCGCGCGCCGTGGCCCGGCTCGAGAGCTTCAAGCCCGACCGGCCGCTGCCGAAGATCTTCCGCATGACCAAGGGCGGCAAGCTGATCGCCGACATCTTCGAGGGCGCCACCATCAACACGCCGTCGATGCTCTGCGTCGAGGACGCCATCGACGCCATGCGCTGGGGCAAGGGGCTCGGCGGGCTCGCGGCCATGCAGGCGCGCGCCGATGCCAATTTCGCGCATATCGCCGACTGGGTCGCCGCCACGCCGTGGGTCGAGTTCCTCGCCCGAGATCCGGCGACGCGCTCCAACACCTCGGTGTGCCTGTCGATCGTCGACCCCGAGGTGACCGCGCTCCCCCCCGAGGCGCAGGCCGCTTTCGCCAAGGCCATCGTGTCGCGGCTCGACAAGGCGGGCGCCGCCTATGACATCGGCTCCTACAAGGATGCGCCGGCAGGGCTGCGGCTGTGGACCGGCTCGACCATCGAGGCGTCCGACGTCGCCGCGCTGCTGCCCTGGCTCGACTGGGCCTTCGCCACCGAAAAGGCGGCGCTGAAGGCCGCGGCCTGACAGTTTCGGCGACGCCGCGCGCGTCGCCGTTCATCTCGCTTCGAATTCCCGTTCAGACACCGTTCATCGGTGTGGCAAAAATGTGGAGGGCGCCATGCCCAAGGTTCTCGTTTCCGACAAGCTCAGCCCGACAGCCGTGCAGATCTTCAAGGATCACGGCGTCGAGGTCGACTACCTTCCCGATCTGGGCAAGGACAAGGAAAAACTGATCGAAGTCATTGGAAAATATGACGGTTTGGCGATCCGATCGGCGACCAAGGTGACCGAGAAGGTGATCGCTGCGGCAAGCAATCTGAAAGTCATCGGGCGGGCCGGGATCGGTGTCGACAATGTCGATATTCCGGCGGCGACCAAGAAGGGCATCATCGTGATGAATACGCCCTTCGGCAACTCGATCACGACTGCCGAGCACGCAATAGCCATGATGTTTGCACTTGCGCGCCAGCTCCCCGAGGCCGATGCCTCCACCCGGGCCGGCAAGTGGGAAAAGAACCGCTTCATGGGCGTCGAGGTAACCAACAAGGTCCTCGGCCTGATCGGCGCCGGCAATATCGGCTCGATCGTCGCCGACCGCGCTATCGGTTTGAAAATGAAGGTGATTTCCTACGATCCCTTCCTCACGCCGGAGCGGGCGGTGGCCCTGGGCATCGAGAAGGTCGATCTCGACGACCTGCTGGCGCGCGCCGATTTCATCACCATCCACACCCCGCTGATCGACGCGACGCGCAACATCCTCAACACCGAAACCCTGGCGAAAACCAAGAAGGGCGTGCGCATCATCAACTGCGCCCGCGGCGGGTTGATCGACGAGGCGGCGCTTTATGAGGCGCTGAAGTCGGGCCAGGTCGCCGGGGCGGCCCTCGACGTGTTCCTCGAAGAACCGGCATCCGCCAACCCCTTGTTCGAACTGCCGAATGTGATCTGCACGCCGCATCTGGGCGCCTCGACCACCGAGGCGCAGGAGAACGTCGCGCTGCAGGTGGCGGAGCAGATTTCGGCCTATCTGATGAGCGGCGAGATCACCAATGCGCTCAATTTCCCCTCGATTTCGGCCGAGGAAGCGCCGATCCTGACGCCCTGGGTCAAGCTGGCGGAAGCGCTGGGTTCCTTCGCCGGCCAGCTCACGGAAACGGCGATCCGCGGCGTAAAACTCGAATTCGAGGGCCGCATCTCGCAGATGAACACCCGTCCGATGATCGCTGCCGCGATCAACGGCGTGCTCAAACCCTCGCTGGGCGACGTCAACATGGTCTCGGCGCCGCAGATCGCCAAGGATCGCGGGATTTCGGTCGAAACCACGACGCGCGAGCAGCAGGGTGCCTACGAGAACTATATCCGGCTCACCGTGATCACCGAGCGCCAGGAACGCGCTGTCGCCGGCACCATCTTCGCCAATGGCAAACCGCGCATCATCCAGGTCAAGAATATCGGCATGGAAGCGGAGCTGACGC
>JAEWHZ010000071.1 GCA_023387585.1 Pseudomonadota bacterium | reverse complement strand
TCGCCGGCCAGCCGACGACCTCGAGCGGCTCGAGCGCCAGCTGCGAGCCCATCAGCTTCGGTGCCGCCGAGGCGCCCACCAGGAACAGCGCCACGAGCGCGCTCATCACCCAACCTGCAACGATCATCTTCGTCTCCTTGTATCCTTGATCTCGTGACGGTTTCGCACCGTACGCGAACATGACGCGCGGCGGCGGCGATTTTCGACGGAGCAGGGCGGATTCGAGGGCGATGCGATTGACTTTGCCGGAACACTCCCGGACACTCGTGTACAGTTCTTCCGCCGACGTTCGGCCGTGTTCCCGATATAGATGACCGCACACCGTTCGCCGCCGCCCGAACGCCGTTTGCTCGGCATTGCGCTCTATCTGGGCGCCTGCGTGATGTTCACCGGCATCGACGCCTCAGCCAAATGGCTCGGCCTCGTGGGGCTGTCGGCGATCCAGATCGTCTTCGTGCGCTATGCCGGGCAGTTGCTGCTGGTCTCGGCCATGGGCTTTCCGCGCCACGGGCTGGGGCTGGTGCGCACGCAGAACCTGAAGCTGCAGATCTTCCGCGCCAGCATGCTGCTGATCAGCACGGTGTGCAATTTCATCGCCCTGCAATACGTGCCGTTGACGGTGACCGGCTCGATCATGTTCACCATGCCGCTCATCCTGTGCGCGCTGTCGGTGCCGCTGCTGGGCGAGCAGGTGGGCTGGCGGCGCTGGACGGCGATCGCCATCGGCTTCGTCGGCATCCTGATCGTCGTGCGGCCGGGAAGCGACGCCTTCCATCCGGCGGCGCTGCTGAGCTTCGTCTCGGCCTTGTCGACGGCCTTCTACCTGCTGTCGACGCGACGCATGGCGGGCCAGGATTCGGCGGAGACGCAGCAATTCTACGGCGCGATCTTCGCCACCGTCATTTTCCTGCCGCTGGCGCTGCCGGTCTGGGTGTGGCCCAGCGAGCCCACGGGCTGGATCGCCTTCGTGCTGATCGGCACCTTCGGGCTGGTCGGGCACCACCTCAACACCTTCGCGCACAACGTGGCGCCGGCCTCGGTGATCGCTCCGTTCTCCTATTTCCAGATCATCACCATGGCCGCCGCCAGCTGGGTGATCTTCGCCGAACCGCCCGACGTGTGGCTCTATGTCGGCGCCCCGATCGTCATCGGGTCGGGACTCTATATCTGGATGCGCGAGCGTGAGCTGGCGCGCACGGGAGATGCGAGTTAGAGCGCGGTTCGGAAACGCGACAAGTCAGGCTCTAGGACTCGGCCGCAGCTTTCGCAGGCTCGAAACTGACCCGCAGGCGCGTGCCGGTGGCCTTGGCATAGCGCTGCAGGGTGCGGGTGGACGGCATGGACCTGCCGCTTTCGAGGCGGGCGATGACGGCCTGGGTGGTGCCCATGGCCTTTGCCACCTGCTCCTGCGTCATGTCGGCATCCGCCCGGGCCTTGATCAGCGCGGCGGCGAGGGCGAATTCCTCCTCCAGCGCATCATAGGCGGCGACATAGTCGGGGTCCTTTCGCCAGTCGGCGAAGGCCTGCTCGACGGGGATGAACTTGCGGGTCATCTGACCTCCTTTGCCCGCTTCAGGGCCAATTCGATTTCGCGTCGCGGGGTCTTCTGCGTCTTCTTGCGGAAAACGCTCACGACCACGACGCGGCGGCCGACCGCCGTCACTTAGGCGGCACGGGCGATGCCGTCCCTGCCCTTCATCCGCATTTCCCAAAGCGGGCCTTCGAGGTGCTTGATGTAGGGCTCGTGCACGCGCTCGAGCCCGGCAAGCTCGATCAGATGGACGATCCGTTCGAAGCTGGCGCGGATGTCTCGGGGAAGCTCTTCAAGCTCCGCCCGCACCTCGGCGTTCAGGAAGATCACCGTCCACATTCGCAAAATATATCATTTTTGCAATAATCCGCAAGCGCAATGCCTATTCCGGCTTCTCGACCGGCTGCTCCAGTTCTTCCAGCGGCTCGCGGGTTTCGGCTTCGCCCTGCGTGATCAGGCGGGCGCCGCGGCGCCCGGTGAGGTAGATCCACAGCCAGCTCAGCGCCACCGAGAAGCGGTTCCTGGCGTCGATGAGGAAGTAGATGTGGGCAAAACCCCAGATCCACCAGGCGAGCCGGCCGCGCAGCCTCAGCCAGCCGAAATCGACCACCGCCGAGCGCTTGCCGATGGTGGCCAGGCTGCCGAGGTGCCGGTAGCGGAAGGCGCCGGGTTCGGGCTTGTCGACGAGGCGGGCACCAATGATGCGGGCGACATGGGCGCCGGCCTGCTTGGCGGCATTGGCGATGCCGGGCACCGGCTTGCCGTCGCTGGTGGTGGCGGCGGTGTCGCCGATGACGAAGATTTCGCGATGGCCGGGCACGGACAGGTCGGGCTCGACCTTCACCCGGCCGGCGCGGTCGGTCTCGGCGCCGAGCCAGTCGCCGGCCGGAGAAGCCTTCACGCCGGCGGCCCAGATCACCGTCTCGCTCGGCAGACGTTCCTCGCCCAGCCACACGCCGTCGCTGTCGACGCCGATCACCGGGGTGTCGAGGCGGACTTCGACGCCGAGCGTTTCGAGCGCCTTGGCGGCGTATTCCGAGTCCTCGGGGCGGAAGGCGCCGAGCAGGCGTGAGGCGGCCTCGATCAGCACCACGCGGGCCTTTTCCGGGGCGATGGCGCGGAACTCGCCGCGCAGCGCGTGCCGGGCGAGCTCCATCACGGCGCCGGCCATCTCGACCCCGGTCGGGCCGCCACCGACGATGACGAAGGTGGTGAGCGCGGCGCGCCGCTCGGGCGAGGGCTCGGTCTCCGCCGCCTCGAAGGCCAGCAGCAGCCGGCGCCGGACCGTGGTGGCATCCTCGAGCGATTTGAGGCCGGGCGCGAAGGGCGCCCACTCGTCCTTGCCGAAATAGGCATGGCTGGCGCCGGTGGCGATCACCAGAATGTCGTAGCTTTCATGCTTGCCATCCGCCAGCAGCACGCGGCGGCCGACACTGTCGACGCCGGTGACGGCGCCGAGCACGGTGCGCAGATTTTTCTGGTCGCGCACGATGGTGCGGATCGGCCAGGCGATCTCGGAGGTGGCGAGGGCGGCGGTGGCGACCTGATAGAGCAGGGGCTGGAACAGATGGTGGTTGCGCCGGTCGATCAGGACGATCTCGGCATCGGTGCGCGCAAGGCCGCGCGCCGTGGCGAGACCGCCGAACCCGCCCCCGACGATCACCACGCGCTTCGTCAACGGCCTGCCTCCGAGTCTAGAGAAACGCTGAAACCTTCTCGCGCCAGCTTGCGCGGTAGGCGCCGATTTCCGGGCCGAACGGCGTCACGGGCGCCTCGTCCGCAACGGGACTGATACCGCCGAACAGCAGCGCCGCGCCGAGGCTGGTGCCGGTGGCGTCGGCCGAGGGCTTGACCGGCACGCCCGTCCATCGCGCCAACGCCCGGCAATAGATCGCGTTCCGGGCCAGCGGCCCTTCGACGATGATGGTGTGTCCCAGCCCGCACAGTTCGAGGCAGGTTTGGGTGACCAGCGCGAGATAAAGGCTGGCGGCGGCATGGCGCTCGCCGGGGGTCAGCGCGGCTTCATCGGTGCTCCAGCCGCCGGGGCCGCGCGGGTAGGGGCCGACGCCCGGCATCAGGCCGGGCAGGACCATTACGCCGCGCGCCAGCACCGCTTCGAGATCGGCATCGCCGGCTTCGACGGGCGGCGTGCCGGCCAGCAGGTCGAATTCGCGTCCGCCCATGAAGCGCGCCGTGGGCACGGTGCGCCCGAAGGCGTCGACATTGCCCAGGCTGTCGCGGGTGCTGTCGAGGCGCGAGGGATCGCCGCCCACGGTCATGCAGATGGTCCAGGTACCGGCCGAGACGACGCTGAACGGTGCCTCTTCGCGCGCCAGGTGCGGCAGCAGCGAGGCGTTGGAATCATGGATGCCGCAGGCGACCGGCACCGGCGCCGCCAGCCCGATCGCCTCGCACAGCTCCCTGCGCAGCGTGCCGAGCACGTCATGGGCCGGCCTGAGCGGCGGGAACTTGTCGCGCCAGTTCATCTGCACGACGAGGCTCGAAAGATCGGCGTCGGAATGCGACCACAGATCGGTGTGGCAGCCGAGCGAGGTCACCTCGCTGGCGGCGATGCCGGTGAGGCGCCAGGCCCAGTATTGCGGATAGGTGAGGATGTGGCGGGCGCGGGTGAATTCGGCCTCGAATTCCAGCTGCTGCCAGAACAGCTGCGCGCCCAGATTGAGCCCGTTGGGCAGGCGCGGCGTGAGGCTGTCGGCGAAGGGCGGGCGCATGCTCTCATAGGCGTCGCGCATCGTTTCCGGGCCGTCATGCTCATAATCGAGCACCGGCAGCACCAGTGCGTCCTCGTCGACCAGCGCCGCCGTGGCGCCATGGGTGGTGATCGAGATGGCGGCGAACCCGTGTTCGGCGGCGAGGCTGCGCAGCCCATCGAGGACGAAGCGCCACAGCGTGTCGGTATCGGCGTGAGGATAGGGGCCGGCGGCGACGACGCGGTTGGGCATGGACAGGGTGGCGAGCGCCGCGCCGGTTTCGGTGTCGATCAGCACCAGCTTGGCATTGGTCTTGCCGATATCGATGACCGCAACCCGCATGAAGCTCCCCCTTTGCCCGTGGGCTTAGCCTAACCTTCGAATGCTGCCAATGACCCGGGCTGGCCGCGACGTCCGTTTTGCGCTAATCGGAGCCGCATGCTTCACATCCCGCTCGAACGCGCGCGCCGGTTCTCCGTGGCGCCGATGATGGACTGGTCGGACCGGCATTGCCGGTTCCTGCACCGGCAGCTGACGCGGCATGCGCTGCTGTTCACCGAGATGGTGAATACCGGCGCCATCGTCCATGGCGATGCCGAGCGGCACCTGGCGTTTGCCGAGGTGGAGCATAGGGTGGCGTTGCAGATCGGGGGCTCGGACGCCGATGAGGTGGCGCGCGCCTGCGAGATCGCGACAACCTACGGCTATGACGAGATAAATCTTAATGTCGGCTGCCCGTCGGACCGCGTGCAGTCGGGTAAATTCGGCGCCTGCCTGATGGCGGAGCCGGCGCTGGTGGCCGGGCTGGTGCGGGCCATGCGCAGCGCAACCCATTTGCCGGTCACGATAAAATGCCGGCTGGGGATCGACGATCAGGATACGGAGGAAACGCTCGATCGGTTCGTCGATATTGTGGTCGAGGCCGGAATCGATGCGCTTTACGTGCATGCGCGCAAGGCCTGGCTGAAGGGGCTCAGCCCCAAGGAGAACCGCACCATCCCGCCGCTCGACCATGAGCGCGTGTATCGGCTGCGCGAAAGGCTGGCGCCTTTGCCGGTGATTCTGAACGGTGGAATCGACACGATGAACGCCGCCATGGCGCATCTCGAGCATGTCGACGGGGTGATGCTGGGGCGCGCCGCCTATCACGATCCGATGCTGCTCGCCGAGGTCGATGCGCGCGTGTTCGGCGACGGGGCGGCGACGCCCTCGCTCGC
>JAEWHZ010000277.1 GCA_023387585.1 Pseudomonadota bacterium | reverse complement strand
ACACGCCGTAGATCAGCAGCGGATCGAGCGAGAAGCGGGCGGCGAGCGCGGTGTCGGCCGGATCGAGGCGGATCAGCGTGTTGCGCGGGCCGAGCCCGGCGACGGCGTCGATGGGGCGCTCCTCGGCAAGCAGCGGCAGGGCGAGGATGACGACGATATGGATGACGCCGCCGAGCAGCAGCCCGCCAAGCAGGTAGAGCGCGAAGCGGATCATGAACAGGCCACCCGGGAGATCGAGGGCAGGGTCAGGGCGCTGGACAGGCCGGTGGTCAGGGTGGTGTCGTAGAGGGTCAGGCGCAGCGCGAACGGACCTTCGCCGGAAAGCTCGAGCCAGTTGCCGGGCGACAGGCGCTTGCCGACCGTGACCGCTAGCGCGCCGTCCGCGGCGCGGACGATGGCGTCGGATCTGATGGCCGGCGGCCCATGCGCGGCGGCGGCATTGGCGCCCGCGGCATCGGAAGCGACCAGCGTCCAGAAGGTCGCGACAGGGGTGCGTCCATCGAGCCGGTAGGTGCATTCGCGGGTCAGCGGCTCGCCGTCGCTATCGGTTGTGGCGGTGAATTGCAGGCCCTCTGAGGTGCCGAGCTGAAAGGCGCCGGCGCGCACGATCTGGGCGCGGGTATAGGGATTGGGGCCGGGCGAGCCGGTATCCGGCCAGGCGATCCACGGACCGATCTGCAAGGCGCCGAGCAGGCGCCCGTCGGTGACGGCATAATAGGAGGCGCCGAAACCGGTGCCGAGCGCGACGGCGAACATGAAGAGCAGGTTGATCAGAAAGCGCACGCGTCACAGGCTTTCCGCAAGGGTGGATTGCGGCCCGCGGGCCTCGACCCGGACCACGGGCGCACCGGTGGCGGCCAGCGTATTCTCGAGCCGCTGGGCGAGGTCGACGAGCTTCCGCGCCGCCTCGGGCCGCAGGCTGGGCGGGCGCTGGGCGGTGTCCTCGACGGTTTCTTCCTCGAGCCCGGCGACCTGGGTGCTGGGCGGCACGAAATCGACGCCGGGCAGGGCAGCAACCTGGATATTGGCATGGGCATAGGCCATGAATTTCTGCCACGCGGTCGCCGGCAGCACGCCGCCGGTGAGGTTGTTGGTGGTGCGATAGTCGTCATTGCCGAACCACACGGCGGCGACGTAATTGCCGGTGTAGCCCACGAACCAGGCATCGCGATAGGAGGTGGTGGTGCCGGTCTTGCCGGCTGCGGGAACGCCCGGCACGTCGGCGCGCCTTCCCGTGCCGCCGGTGACGACGGTGCGCATCATCTGGTTCATGTAGAGCGCGGTCTGCTCGGAGATAACGCGTTCGCGGGGGGCGTCGGCGTCGCGCTCCCAGACCAGATCGCCGCTCAGCGTCGTCACCCGGTTGATGCCATAGGCCTCGGTCCTGAGCCCGCCGGCGGGGAAGACGGCATAGGCTGAGGTCATGTCGATGACCGACACCGAGGCGACGCCGAGCGCCAGCGAGCGGGTGACCGGATACTCGTTGCGGATGCCCATGCGATGGCTGAGCTCGGCGATCGGCTCGCGCCCGGTGCGGATCGACAAGGTGACGGGCACGGTGTTGATCGAGCGCGCGAAGGCGGACTCGAGCGTGGTCGAACCGGCATAGCTGCGCCCGTAGTTCTGCGGGCACCAGTCGCCGATGCAGACCGGGCGGTCGGAAATGGTGTCGCGCGGCGTCAGCCCGAGCTGCTCGAAGGCTTCGGCATAGACGAATGGCTTGAAGGCGGAGCCGGGCTGGCGGTTGGAGACGATGGCGCGGTTGAACTGGCTGCGCCCGTAATCCATGCCGCCGACCATGGCGCGCACGGCGCCGTTGAGGTCGGTGACCACCATGGCCGCTTCCTCGACGCGGAACTGGGCGCCCTGCTCGCGCACCACGGAGGTGACGGCTTCCTCGGCATAGGATTGCAGCGTGGTGTCGATGGTGGTGCGCACGACGAAATTGTTGGTCGAGGTGACCCCGCTGCCGGCGATGATGGTGCGCGCTTCCATGAAGGCCCAGTCGAGGAAGTAGTTGGGCGAGTTGGCATCCTCGGAGCGGTCGATATGGATCGCCGGATTGCGCCGTGCGGCGGTGACCTGGCCCTCGGTGAAGAAGCCGGCATTGACCATGTTGGTCAGAACGACATTGGCGCGTCCGCGCGCGGCGGCGAGGTCGATATGTGGTGCCCAGCGGCCCGGGGCCTTGTAGAGCCCGGCCAGCATGGCGGCTTCCGCCAGGGTGATGTCGCGGATATCCTTGCCGAAATAGAAGTCGGCGGCGGCGACGACGCCGTGATTGCCGCCGCCCATATAGGCGCGGTCGAGATAGAGCTTGAGGATCTCTTCCTTCGAATAGTTCCATTCGAGCCAGACGGCGAGGAAGGCCTCGACGATCTTGCGCTCCAGCGTGCGTTCGGGCGACAGGAACAGTTCCTTGGCGAGCTGCTGGGTGATCGAGGAGCCGCCATGCATGCTGGTCTCGCCCGAGGCGTTGGTGGCGAGGGCGCGCAGGGTGCCGATGACGTCGATGCCGAAATGCTCGAAGAAACGGCGGTCCTCGGTGGCGAGGGTGGCCTTGATGAGGATGTCGGGGATTTCGTCGAGCGCCACGGAATCGTCGGAGCGGATGCCGCGCCGGCCGATCTCGTTGCCGTACCGGTCGAGGAACAGGACGGAATAATCCTCGGCCTGGTTGAACTCGCCCGAGGCGATGATGTCGAATGCCGGCATGGCGAGCGCCATCATCAGCACCGCGCCGATGGCCCCGAAGCTCAGCCCGTCGGAAAAAAGCTCGACGAACAAACGCTTTAGGCCCGAGACGCGAAAGCGTCCCATGAAATCCTGAAATCGTGTATAGAAGCGGCCGAGACCCTGCCAGAATTCGTACAGCGAGGAATCGAGCCAGGCGTCGGCGGCGAGAAACCCCGACTTCCTGCGGCGCTTTTCCTTGCGATAGAACGGATCGTGCACGGTTCACCCATCCCGCTCCGGCAGGGGCCGGAATGCCAGTGCTAGCAAAGTTTTGCCCAAGCACCAGCGCAAATATGTACATATCGCGCCAATATGAACCGCCGC
Source organism: Pseudomonadota bacterium (assembly GCA_023387585.1). Taxonomy (GTDB): domain Bacteria; phylum Pseudomonadota; class Alphaproteobacteria; order Rhizobiales; family Devosiaceae; genus Devosia. Next base: position 1,527 of record JAEWHZ010000277.1, on the reverse strand, counting down.
TGAACAAGCGCACAACGACAGGGTGAACAACCGCAGGCCATGGCATTCTGGGAAGAAAAGACGCTCGGCGAGATGACGGAGGCCGAATGGGAAGCGCTTTGCGACGGCTGCGGGCGGTGCTGCCTGATCAAGCTCGAGGACGAGGACACCGGCGAGATCATCACCTCGGACGTGCGCTGCCGGCTGCTCGACGGCGACACCTGCACCTGCACGGACTACCCCAACCGCAAGGCCAAGGTGCCCGACTGCATCAAGCTCGACCCGGAAAACGTGGTTTCGATCAAATGGATACCAAAAACCTGCGCCTATCGCCGGCTGGCCGAGGGGCGCGGGCTCGCCTGGTGGCACCCGCTGGTTTCGGGCACGATGCAGACGGTCGAGGATGTCGGCGTGTCGGTGCGCGGGCGGACTTTCGACGAGACCGAGATCGACCCGGACCGCTGGGAGGAGCACGCGGCGGACTGGCCGGACTACGAGCCGCCGGACGACATCCAGGCGTGAAGGCGCCATGTTTCTGAACGGCAGATGAACGCCGGATTCGCACGATGTTCATCAAACCCGTGGCGATATCCGACCATCGCCGGCGACGGCCCCACGATTCCCCGGCTCCCAAATTGCCAACACCCCTTTCGAGGACCGATAGATGAAACTTGCGAAGACCCTGATCGCCGCCGCCGCCGGCATGATGGCCCTGACCTCCGTCGCCGCCGCCCAGCAGCTGAACCCCGCGGGCGAGTGGCAGTCGACCGGCGGCGACATGCGCGTCGAGGTCGAGCTGTGCGGCGACGGCACCCAGCTCTGCGCCACCCTGACCTGGCTGCGCGACGACGTGCGCAGCCCCCAGAACGTCGCCCTGCTCAACCAGCGCGTGGTCGACGGCGCGCGCTGGACGGCGGTCAACCGCTGGCGCGGCACGGTGAACCATGGCGGCGAGATCGTCGCCGGCTCGGTGACCCAGGTCACGCCCGACCATATCAAGGTCATGGGCTGCAAGGGCATGGCCTGCGAGGCTCTCGAGTTCGTGCGTATTTAGATTTAGCGCTCAACCGCTATTGTCCTCCATGCGTTACGTTCGGCGCATGGGGGACATATGAGCGAACTTCAGTTCAAGCTTCGTCAGCTGACCGGCCGCATGTGGTTCATGCCGGCGGTGTTTTCCGCCGTGGCGGTGCTGACGGCGGTCGCGGCCTATTTCCTGACCGCCTTCGCGCCCGACGAGCTGCCCTTCGTCATGCCGACGGACGCGGTGCGCTCGATCCTCGAAATCCTCGCCTCCTCGCTGCTGACCGTGGCGGTCTTCGCGCTGTCGACCGTGGTCGGGGCGCTGTCGAGCGCCTCGAGCTCGACGACGCCGCGCGCCGTGCCGCTGATCACCGGCGACCGGGCAGCGCAATCGACGATCTCGATCTTCATCGGCGCCTTCCTGTTCTCCATCGTCGGCATCATCGGGCTTTCGGTCGGCATCTATTCGGAAGCCGGGCGGCTGGTGCTGTTCCTCGTGACGCTGGCCGTGGTGCTGCTGGTGGT
>JAEWHZ010000259.1 GCA_023387585.1 Pseudomonadota bacterium | reverse complement strand
GCCGCGCGCGCCCATGGCCGCTCCAAGGCGCTGCTGTCGAAATACGTCACCGATCTCGAGGACCATCTCGGCGTGCGGCTGATGAATCGCACCACGCGCAAGCTCAGCCTCACCGAGGCCGGCGAGGTCTATTACCGCGAGGCCGGGGCCATCCTCGCCCAGCTCGACGATCTCGACGCCTCGATCTCGGAGCAGACCAGCGAGCCGCGCGGGCTGCTGCGCGTGTCGGCGCCGCGCAATTTCGGCGAGGACACGCTGGCCCCGGCCATCTTCGCCTATCTCAAGAAATATCCGCAGGTCGAGCTCGATCTGCGGCTTGAGGACCGCTATGTCGACCTGGTCGAGGAAAGCATCGACGTCGCGCTGCGCATCTCCGTCATGGTCGATTCCTCGTTGATCGCGCGCAAGATCGCCGACATGCACCTGGTGGTGGGCGGCTCGCCGGACCTGATCGTCAGGGTCGGGCGGCCGGAAACGCCCGACGCGCTGCGCGCTCTGCCCTGCATCGTCGACACCAACATGCAGGGCCAGGCGAACTGGCGCTTTTCCGATGAGGGACGCACGGTCTCGGTGCCGGTCAACGGCCCGGTGCGGGTCAACTCGCCGCTGGCGGCCCGCTCGGCGGCGGTGGCGGGACTCGGATTCGCCGCATTGCCGTCCTATCTCGCGGAATCGGTGATCGCAGCCGGAGCCTTCGTGCCTGTCCTGACCGAATATACCCCCAGCGGCCAGACCTTGCAGGCCGTCTATCCGCATCGGCGTCACCTTGCCGGCAAGGTGCGCGCGTTCATCGACCATCTCGTCGCCTGGTTCGGCGATCATCCCGTGCGCTGAATGGGGGGTCGGGGCGCTTTTTTCGCCGGGCTCGGACTCTGGCTCGGGTTTGCGGCGCTCGCCGCCGCGCCGGCGCTGGCGCATCCCCATATCTTCATCGACGCCACGGCGCGGATCGTGTTCGACGATGCCGGCCATATCGCGCGCATCGAGAACAGCTGGGCCTTCGATCCCTATTTCTCCGCCTGGACGGTGCAGGGGCTCGATGTCGATGGCGACGGGGAGGTCTCGGAGGCCGAATTGCAGGAGCTGGCCGACCAGAACATGGTCGGGCTGGCCGAATACGGCTTTTACACCTTCGCCGATGCGGACGGCACGCCGCTGGCCTTCGCCGCCGGGTCCGAGCCGCGCATGCGCCATGACGGCGAGCGGGTGACGCTCGATTTCGCCGTGGTGCCGCAGGCCCCGGCGCCGACGCCGCATCGGCTCGAGCTGGCCATCAACGACCCCGAATATTACGTCGCCATCAGCTTCGAGCCCGGGACGGTGACGCTGGTCGACGCGCCGGGCGATTGCGCGCCCGAGCTGATCCCGCCGACGCCGATGTCGGCACAGGTCGAGGAGCAGCTCTATGCGCTCGGCCCCGAGGTTCTGGAGCTGCCGCCCGAGCTGGCGCAGGCCATGATCGGGGTGCAGGGCATGATCCTCGTCGACTGCCCCGAAAGCGGCGGCGGGCCGGCGACCGCCAGCGCCGCCGCCCAGCAACTGGCCGAGAGCCGCCCCATGGCGCCCTTTGGCGGCCCGCCGCCGGAAGTGGGGCTCAACCTGCCGCAGACCGGGTTTTTCGGCTGGCTGCAGACGCAGCAGCGCGAATTCTACCGGGTGATGACCGATACGCTCGGCGCCTTCCGCTCCGACGGCTCGGCCTTCTGGCTGCTCGGCCTGTTCAGCTTCGTCTATGGCGTGCTGCATGCGGCCGGGCCGGGGCACGGCAAGGTGGTGATCGGCGCCTATATGCTGGCCAATGAACGCGCCGTGCGCCACGGCATCGCGCTCAGCTTCACCTCGGCCATGCTGCAATCGCTGGTCGCCATCGGCTTCGTGTTGATCGCCGCCGGGGTGATTGGGCTCACCAGCCTCGCCATGGCCGATGCCGCGCACTGGATCGGGGTGGCCAGCTATCTGATGATCATGCTGCTGGGCCTGTGGCTGATGGTGCGCAAGCTGTTCGGCTTCGGGCATTCACATGCCGCGCATCATCATGACCACGGTCACGCGCATCACGATCATGACCATGCCGATCACGACCACGACCACTGCCACGTCGTGCCGCCCGACATCGCGGCGCGGCCGTGGCGCGAGCAGCTCGGCGTGGTGTTGGCGGTGGGGCTGCGTCCGTGCTCGGGCGCGCTGGTGGTGCTGGCCTTCGCGCTCAGCCAGGGCGTGGTGCTGGCCGGCATCGGCGCCGTTTTGCTGATGGGGCTCGGCACCGGCCTGACCGTCGCGGCGCTGGCCAGTATCGCCGTCTGGGGCAAGGCGCTGGCGCTCAAGGCCGGCGGGCTCGACAATCCCGTCACCGCCCGCATCGCCACCGTCCTCGAGATCGGCGGCGCCTTCGCGGTGTTCCTGTTCGGGCTGGCGCTGCTGATGGCAAGCCTTTAGGGGGCTGCGGCAAACCTGCCGGCGCCCCTCAGATCCACCCGGCCAGTTCCTTGCGCACGATGGCTTCGAGCATGTCCATGCCCGGCTCGGTGTCGTTGAGGCAGGGGATATAGGCGTAGTGCTCGCCGCCGGCCCCGATGAAGATGTCGCGCCCGCCCATGGCGATCTCCTCCAGCGTCTCGATGCAGTCGGCCGAGAAGGCCGGCGCGGCGATGGCGATGCGGGTGATGCCCCGCTTGGGCAGCGATTCGAGCGTCTTGTCGGTATAGGGCTCGAGCCATTGGGTCGGCCCGAACCGGCTCTGGAAGGTGACCATGGTCCGATCTTCCGGCCAGTTCAGGTGCTCGCGCACCAACCGCGTCGTCTCGTGGCACTGGTCGTAATAGGGGTCGCCGCGCTCGTGATAGCTCACCGTCATGGCGTTATAGCTGGATCACCAGCTGCGGCTCGAAATCGAGCGCCGCGATGCCGTCGGCAAGACTTTTCGCCAGCGTCTCGACATAGATTTTTTCATCGAAGTAGGCGGGCAGGGTG
>JAEWHZ010000083.1 GCA_023387585.1 Pseudomonadota bacterium | reverse complement strand
CGATGACGCCCTCGACGGCCGCCCCGAGGCTTCGCGTCGCCGAGATGATGTTGCCCATCTGCCCGACGGCAAGCTGGCTGTATTGCCCCATCAGGGCCCGGGCGCGCTCCTCGGCCTCATTGCCCGCGGTCTGGTACATCAGGGCGAGGGCGCCGGTGATGATGGCGCCCATCGAGGCCAGCGACAACAGGCCGGCGCCCAGCACCAGTTTCGTTCGAATGGACAGATCGCTGAATTTCATCTTGCACTATGCCCCCACAAGGAAAAGCCGTTCCCCGGCCTCCTCGGTCTTCCCCCTGCTTCCAGGACCATGCGCAACCTCCTCCGCCCGTCGGGGCGGCAGAAGCCGGATGGTTGCCAAGCTGGAAACGACGCCTCCCGCAGTATCGATACCTGCGTCCGGGCACAGAAGAACATGGCTGCGTTAAGGCGCGGTAGAGCAAACCCGAGCGCGCAACTGAAAAACGTCAAGGATGTCTATGAGTGTACTTCCGGGCATGAATGACGGCAGGGCCCGATCATGACTTTTTCGAAAAGCCGCCCTGTCCGGCGGCATTCGAAGACGGCCGATGCCGCCATTCCGCTTGTGTCCAAGACGTTCGCCGCCGGTGCGTCCGCCCCCGCAAGAGGTCCTCGCGAGGACGGGCCCGCACAAACTACCAGCGCGGAACGCGCCTTTCGTAGGTGGGATCGAACTGCTTCATATAGGCCGTGTCGTCGCGCTCGACCACGCCGCAATTGCGGTAGTTCGCGGCTAGCGCTGCAAGTCGGTCCGGGTCGATCGAAACGCCCAAGCCCGGTCCGGAGGGCGCAGAGATGGCGCCATTCGTGAAGGTGAACGGCTCGGTGATCACTTCATGCCCCTCGACCCACGGATAATGCGTGTCGCAGGCATAGGTCAGGTTCGGTAGCGCGGCGGCGGAATGCGCCATTGCCGCCAGCGAGATGCCGAGATGGGTGTTCGAATGCATCGAGACCCCGAATTCGAGCGCCTGGCAGAGCTTGCCCAGATGCGTGCAGCTTCGCATCCCGCCCCAGTAATGGTGGTCGGCGAGAACGATCTTCACCGCCTTCTTGAGATAGGCCTCGCCGACGTGATCGTATTCGATCACCGCCAGGTTGGTGGCGAGCGGGGTCGAGGTATTGGCGGCGACCTCAGCCATCGCGTCCATGCCGAGCACGGGATCCTCGAGATATTCGAGCACGCCCTCCAGCGCCCGGGCGATCCGGATCGCCGTCTCGACGCTCCACGCCCCGTTCGGATCGATCCTCAGCGGATGATTCGGGAACGCCTCCCTGAGCCTGAGCATCGTTTCGATCTCGAGATCGGGTTCAAGAACGCCGCCCTTGAGCTTGAGCGAGCCGAAGCCGTAGCGCCCGACGAGGTCGCGCGCCTGTTCGACCATCGCCTCCGGCGTCAGCACCTCGCCGAACCGGTCCGGCTCGGCGCCCGGATGCGCGCCGAACTTGAAGAAGAGATAGGCGCTGAACGGCACCGTCTCGCGAACCGCGCCGCCCAGAAGATCGCTCACCGGCCGGTCCAGCACCTTGCCCTGGATGTCGAGCAGCGCCACCTCGAAAGCTGAGGTCACGACGTCGGTCAGCTTGTGATCGGCCACCGCAGTCTTGGCGTTGACGCCGCCGCCCTCGGGCAGCGCCGCCTTCACCCGCCCGGCCAGATCATTGAGGTGGAAGGGGTCGAGCCCGGCCAGCGCCGGCGCCGCGCGGAACTGGCCCGCCAGTGCCTTCGAGCCCCCATATCCTTCCGCGATGCCCACCGTGCCGTCCTCGCAAACGACCTCGATGACCGAGCGCAGCGCATAGGGTTGGTGGACGCCCTTGCAGTTTATCAAAGGCATGTCGGGGATGGCCACTGGGGTGACCCTGACCTCGGCGATTCTCATGAACGGACCTCATTCTAAGATATCAAAACCTAGCACTTGAATATCACATACTCAACTGATATGTCAGTTTTCCAAGGAGGCCCCGATGGGTTTTGATCCTCACACCCCGATCGCCGACGTGCTGGCCGAAACGCGCCGCACCGAGACGACCTCGCTCGTGGCGCAAGTGCATGACGCGCTGCGCACCGCCATCGTCGAGGTGCGTCTCGCCCCGGGCAGGCCCTTGTCCGACCGCGAGATCGCGGCCCATTTCGGCATCAGCAAGACCCCGGTGCGCGAGGCGCTGCTGCGGCTTGTCGAGGAGCGGCTCGTCGTCGTGGCCCCGCGCAGCGGCACCCGTGTCGCCCCCATCGACATCGAGCGGTTCAAGGAGGGCTGTTTCGCCCGGTTCCACCTCGAGCGCGCCGCCGTCATGCGTGCGGCCGAACTGCGCACCGACCGCGACGTCATCGGCCTGCGCGCAAGTTTCTCGCGCCAGAAGGAGGTGCTTGGCGCCTCCGATTTCTGGAGCTTCTTTCTGTGCGACGAGCAGTTCCATGCCCTGATCTTCGAAGCTGCCGGGCTCGGCGGGCTGGTCCCGGTGATCAAGGCCACCAAGGTCGAGGTGGACCGCATTCGCAGCCTTAGAAACCGTCTCGGCATCCGCCGGATCGATGAGGTCATGCGCGAGCATGAGGAGATCATCGAGGCCATCGCGCTGCGCGATCCCGAGCGCGCGGCGCGCGCCATCGAAAACCATCTCGGCGACGTCGACCGCAAGGTCTGGCAGCTCGGCGAGGACCACAGGCTGTGGGACTTCATCCAGGCAGCCAGCGGCGGCGGCAAGCCGGGCGCAAGAGCGCCCGAGCCGCTGCCGCGCGAGGCGGCGCAGACCTAGTTCGTTTCCAGCAAATGAGGATGCCGATTTTGCGGTTCGGAAACACCAGACATGACGAAAGCAAGGTGAAAAATGAATTTTGAAGGCAAGGTCGCTCTGGTCGCCGGGGGCGCACGCGATATCGGAAAGGCCTGCGGCCTCGCGCTTGTCCGCCGCGGCGCCAGTGTCGCGATCGTCCATTCGGCGAGCGAGGCCGCCGCCGCCGAAACGCTCGCCGAGGCCGGCGACGGTCCCGGCCGCATGATCGCGATCAAGGCGGACCTCACCACCGCCGAGGGCGTTTCGCGCGCCGTCGAGGAGACCCGTTCCGCCTTCGGCCCCAGGATCGACATCCTGCAATTCGTCACCGGCGGCCTCGTCGCGCGCAAGAGGCTCGCCGAAATGGACGGCGACTTCTGGCACAAGGTCATGGACCTCAACGTGACGAGCCTCTTTCTCACCGCCCAGGCGGTGGTCCCCCACATGCCGAAGGGCGGCGCGATCGTCACCTTCGCGTCGCAGGCGGGGCGCGACGGCGGCGGTCCCGGCGCGCTGGCCTACGCGACATCGAAGGGTGCTGTGATGACGTTCACGCGTGGCCTCGCCAAGGAGCTCGGCCCGGACATCCGGGTCAACGCGCTGTGCCCCGGCATGATCTCGACCACCTTCCACGACACTTTCACCCACGATGACGCGCGGGCCCGCACCGCCCAGGCCGCTGTTCTCAAGCGGGAAGGGCGCGCCGAGGAAGTCGCCGAGTTCGCGGCCTGGCTCTCGTCCGAAAACGCCGGCTACGTCACCGGCGGCTGCTTCGACATCAATGGCGGCGTGGTCTTTTCCTGACCGTTCAACGCCCAAATGGAGGAAACATGAAACATCGCTTTGCAGCATCCATCGCCATGGCCGCGATGCTGGTGGCGGCGCCGGCCGGCGTCATGGCTCAGGTGCCCGCCGACCAGCTCGTCATCGGCCTGTCCATGAGCAACGTGCTCACGCTCGATCCGGCCGAGGCGGTCGGCACCGAGGCGTTCGATATCCTGACCAATATCTATGACCGGCTGGTCGAGATGCAGCCCGACGATCCGAGCACCGTCGTGCCGGGTCTCGCCGAATCCTGGGTGGTCGACGAGAACGGGAGCATCACCTTCACCTTGCGGCGCGATGCGGTCTTCCAGTCCGGCAATCCGGTCACGGCCCGGGATGCGGCATGGTCGCTCGAGCGCGTCATGGCCCTCAATCTGGGTCCCGCCTCGCTTCTGCGCGAGCTCGGCTACACGGCCGAGAACATGGCGGACAAGCTGACCGTCGCCGACGATTTCACCCTGACCCTCGATCTCGCCGACCCGGTCAGCCCCGAGACCATCCTGTATACCCTCGCGCGCACCGTCGGGAACGTCGTCGACGCCGAGACGGTCGCCTCCCATGAGGCGGACGGCGACTGGGGCCGAGCCTGGCTTACCAACAATTCGGCCGGCTCCGGCCCGTTCTCCCTCAGCCGCTGGAGCGCCAACGACGTCGTCATCCTCGACCGCGTCGACGGCTATTGGCGCGGCGATGCCGAGCTGCGCCGCGTGGTGCTGCGCCACATCCCCGAATCCCAGACCCAGCGGCTCCTGATCGAGAGCGGCGACATCGACGTCGCCCGCACGCTGTCGACCACCGACCTGCAGGTCCTCGGCACGCGGGACGACATCGAGATCCACAAGGTGGCGAGCGGCGGCTTCTACTATCTCGCCGTCAGCACGAAGGACGGGCCCTTCGCCGAGCCCGGCGTGCGCGCCGCGCTGCCCTGGCTGATCGACTATGAAGGCATCCAGGCCTCCGTCATCGGCGATTACGGTACCGTGCGCCAGGTTCCCGTGCCCGATACCTATCCGGGCGCAATCGCGGACCCCGGCTACGAGCTCGACGTGGAGCGCGCGAAGGCGATCCTCGCCGAGGCCGGCTATCCGGACGGCTTCGACGCCGAGATCAGGGTTCTTGCCGAGGCGCCCTTCAACGACATCGCCACCGCCGTGCAGGCGAGCCTCGCCCAGGCCGGCATCCGCGCCGAGATCCTCCAGGGCAACGGCACCCAGGTCTACGGCCGGATGACCGATCGCGATTTCTCGATGGTGGTCGGCCGCTCCGGCGCGCAGATGCCCAACGTGCTCGGCGCCATCCAGGCCTATACCAGCAATATCGACAACGGCCCGGACGGCCCCACCAACAGCCTCGCCTGGCGCACCTCCTGGGACATCCCCGAGCTCACCGAGCTGACGGCCGCCGCGCGCGAGGAACTGGACGACGACCGGCGCATCGCGCTCTATGAAGAGATCCAGGAGCTGCTGATCGCCTCCGATCCGCCGCTGCTCGCCATCGCGGCGGCCACCCAGCCGGCGGCCGTCAGGGCTTCCGTCAACGGGCTGATCGAGCAGCAGTCGCGTTCGCCGCATTTCTTCTTCGTGAACAAGGACTGACCGCTTCATGGCGCGAACGGCAGACACGGATACGGCTGGCCGGGACACCGGCCGGCTCGATCGGATCGCCGGAAAGGCGGGCGGCGCGATCGGCGCCGCCGCCTCGATCCTCGCGACCTTTCTCGGGCTGTTCGCGATCACCTTCTTCATCGGCCGGGTACTCCCGATCGACCCGGTCCTCGCCATCATCGGCGAGGAGGCCGATGCCGAGACCTATGCGCGGGTCGCCCGCGAGCTCGGCCTAGACCGCCCGCTCGTCGAGCAATTCCTCGCCTATCTCGGCGACGTGCTGCGCGGCGATTTCGGCAATGCGCGGCTGACGGGCAATCCCGTCTGGTCCGACCTCGCCCGCGCCTTCCCGGCCACCATCGAGCTGTCGACCTTCGCCATCCTCATCGGCATGGCGGTCGGCATCCCGCTCGGCGTTCTGGCCGCAACCAATCGCGGCAATGCCATCGACCATATCAGCCGCTTCGTGATGCTGCTCGGCTATTCGACGCCGGTCTTCTGGTTCGGACTGATCGGGCTCGTCGTCTTCTACGCCTGGCTCGGCTGGGTCGGCGGCTCCGGGCAGCTCAGCCTCTACAATCTCGATCTCGTTCCGCGCGTCACTGGCTTCAACACCATAGATGCCGCCCTTGCCGGCGACTGGGCGGTGTTTTGGGACGCCATCAACCACCTCATCCTGCCGGCCTCGATCCTCGGCTACGCCTCCGTCGCCTTCATCGGGCGCATGACGCGCAGCTTCATGATCGAGCAACTGCCGCAGGAATACATCATCGCCGCCCGTGTGAAGGGGCTTTCACGCCGTACCGTCGTCTGGCGGCACGCCTTCCGCAACATCCGGGTCCAGCTCCTGACCATCGTCGCGCTCGCCTATGGCGGGCTGCTGGAGGGGACCGTCTTGATCGAATCCGTCTTCGCCTGGCCCGGGCTCGGCCAGTATTTCACCAATGCGCTGCTGGTCGGGGACATGAACGCGGTCATGGCCTCGACGCTGCTGATCGGGGCGATCTTCGTGGGGCTGAACGGATTGAGCGACGTTCTCTACCGCATCTTCGATCCGAGGACGAAATGAGCAATATCAACACCGGTCCGCTCGACGCCCCCGGCATCGCGGTTCCGCCGTTCCGGCGCACGCTCGAGGCGCTCGACCGCTTCGTCGGGCTGTTCCGCTACAATCTGCCGGGCGCGATCGGCGCCATCATCCTCGCCGTCTTCATCGTCCTCGCCCTGTTCGCCCCGCTGATCAGTCCCTATGATCCCAACGCGCAGGATCTGCGCGCCACGCTGCTGCCGCCGAGCCTCGATCATCTCGCCGGCACCGACCAGTACGGGCGGGACCTGTTCAGCCGCCTGCTCTACGGCGCGCGCACCACGCTGCTGATCGTTCTCGGCGTTTCGCTGCTCGTTGCCCCGATCGGGCTCGTCATCGGCGTGGTCGCCGGCTATTTCGGCGGCTGGACCGACCGCATCCTCATGCGCATCGTCGACATCTTCCTGTCCTTCCCCTCGCTCGTCCTCGCGCTCGCCTTCGTCGCGGCCCTCGGGGCGGGGCTCCAGAACGCGGTTTTCGCCATCGCGCTGACCGGCTGGCCGAGCATCGCCCGGCTCGCCCGCGCCGAAACGCTCACCATCCGCTCCTCCGACTACATCGCTGCCGCGCGGCTCTACGGCGCCCGCCCGTTGCGCGTCCTCTGGCGGCACGTGGTGCCGCTCTGCCTGCCTTCGGTGCTCGTCCGGCTGACGCTGAACATGGCCGGGGTCATCCTGACCGCGGCCGGGCTCGGCTTTCTCGGGCTGGGCGCGCAGCCGCCGATGTCCGAATGGGGCACCATGATCTCGGCCGGACGCCGCTTCATGCTCGACTACTGGTGGGTCGCGACCTTTCCGGGGCTCGCCATCCTCGTCACCAGCCTTTCCTTCAATCTCGTCGGCGACACGCTGCGCGACGCGCTCGACCCGAGGGTCGGCCGATGAACGCGGATCGTCCCGAACTGGTCGTCAAGAACCTCAACGTCTATTTCGGCCAGGCCGGCGAGCCCGTCCATGCGCTGCGCGACGTCAGCTTCACCGCCGGCACCGGCAAGCTCGGCATCGTCGGTGAATCCGGCTCCGGCAAGTCGACCCTGGGGCGCGCTGTCCTGCGGCTGCTGCCCGATATCGCCCGCATCGAGGCCGACCAGATGCGTTTCGGCGAAACCGACCTCCTGTCCGCCTCCGAAAAGGCCATGCTGTCGGTGCGCGGGCACCGTATCGGCATGATCCTGCAGGACCCCAAATATTCGCTCAATCCGACCATGCGGGTCGGCGAGCAGATTCTCGAGGCCGTCCGCCTCCACAGCCGTGTTACCCACCGCGAGGGACGCGAACAGGTGCTCGACCTGTTGGACAAGGTCAGGATCAGGATGCCGCGCCGCGTCTATGACCTTTATCCACACGAGATCTCCGGCGGCATGGGCCAGCGCGTGATGATCGCCACCGCGCTTGCGGGCCGGCCCGATCTCATCATCGCCGACGAGCCGAC
>JAEWHZ010000181.1 GCA_023387585.1 Pseudomonadota bacterium | reverse complement strand
TGCGCTCAGGCAGCCATTTTTCCCAGTACATCAACTCGACGAGCCTGGGGCCGGCCAGCAAATACAGCCTGATGGGCATATTGATCGGGCTGATGCTCGACGAGCTGCTGGAAGACGGCATCGTCAGCTTCGACATGGGTGTCGGCGATTTCGCCTACAAGACCGACTGGACCGAGCCGGTCGAGGTCTATGACGCGCTGGTGCCGGTGACGGCACGCGGCGAGCTGGTGCTGCAGTTCGAAGGCGCCGCCCTGTTCGCCAAGCGCGTCATCAAGCGCACCCCGGCGCTGTGGTCTTTCGCCCAACGCCTGCGCCGCGGGGTTTACGGCCTTCGCCACCCCTGACGGATACTGGCAATTGCCGGTCATGTGCGCCATATAGGGCGCGAAAGCATTTCTTTCTTTCGGGAGTTACCGGCGTGGGCGTCATGCCGTTCGCCAGGATGAACGGGCTCGGCAATGCCATCCTGGTGGTGGATGGCCGGGCGGAGGACTTTTCCGGCCTGTCGCCGGACGAGGCGCGCCGGCTTGCCCTTGGTGAGCGAACCCGTTTCGAGCAGTTGATGCTGCTGCGCCCCCCGCGCACCTTTGGTACCGACGCCTATGTCGAGATCTTCAACGCCGACGGCTCGCGCGCCGGCGCCTGCGGCAACGGCACGCGCTGCGTCGCGCATTATCTGTTCGCCGAGACCGGGCGCGACCGCTTCACCTTCGAAACCACGTCCGGGCTGCTGGTGGCGAGAGATGCCGACCGCGACCTGATCACCATCGACATGGGCGCGCCGCGTTTCGGCTGGGCACAGATCCCGCTGGCCGAGGAATTCGCCGACACCACCGGCATCGAATTACAGATCGGCCCCATCGACGCGCCGGTGCTGCACACCCCCTCCGTGGTCAATGTGGGCAACCCGCATGCCGTGTTCTGGGTCGATGAAGATCCGGACGGGTTCGCGCTCGAACGCTTCGGACCAATGCTGGAGAACCATCCCGTTTTCCCCGAACGGGCGAACATCTCGCTGGCCCAGGTGCTGTCGCCCGAGCGCGTCAAGGTGCGCGTGTGGGAGCGTGGGGCCGGGCTGACCCTTGCGTGTGGGTCAGCCGCCTGCGCCGTCGCCGTCTGCGCGGCGCGCAAGGGGCTGACCGGGCGCAAGGTGCAAATCGACCTGCCGGGGGGCAGCCTCGACATCGCCTGGCGTGAAAGCGACGGCCATATCCTGATGACCGGCCCGTGGGAGCTCGAAGACCGCGGCATGCTGGACCAGCTGGCACCGGCATGAGCGTCAGGACGCTGACATTCGGCTGCCGCCTCAACGCCTATGAGAGCGAGGTGGCACGCACCGAGGCCGAGAAGGCCGGGCTCGACGACGCTATCATCGTCAACACCTGCGCCGTGACCAACGAGGCGGTGCGCCAGGCCAGGCAGGCGATCCGCAAGGCGCGGCGCGAGAACCCCGATTCGCGCATCATCGTCACCGGCTGCGCCGCCCAGACCGAGCCGGCGAGCTTTGCCGAGATGGACGAGGTCGACCTCGTGATCGGCAATGAAGACAAGCTCGAGGCAAAAAGCTATGCGCCGATGGCCTTCGGCGTGCGGCTGAACGACAAGGTGCAGGTCAACGACATCATGAGCGTGACCGAGACCGCCGGTCACCTGATCGCCGGGCTCGACGGCCGCGCGCGGGCCTTCGTCCAGGTGCAGAACGGGTGCGACCACCGCTGCACTTTCTGCATCATCCCCTATGGCCGCGGGCCCTCGCGCTCGGTGCCGATGGGGGCGGTTGTCGAGCAGGTGAAGACGCTGGTCGGCAACGGGTATCGCGAGGTGGTGCTGACCGGCGTCGACACCACCAGCTATGGCGGCGACCTGCCGGGCAGCGCGACGCTCGGCAAGCTGGTGCAGGCGATCCTGCGACACGTGCCCGACCTCGAGCGGCTGCGCATCTCCTCGATCGATTCCATCGAGGCGGATGCGGCACTCTATGACGCCATAGAAACCGAAACCCGGTTGATGCCGCATCTGCACCTGTCGCTGCAGGCGGGCGACGACATGATCCTGAAGCGTATGAAGCGCCGTCACGGGCGCGACGAGGCGCTGAACGTCGTCGCAAACCTGCGCGCGCGTCGCCCGGACATGGTGTTCGGCGCCGATTTGATCGCCGGCTTCCCCACCGAAACGGAAGACATGTTCGCCAACACGCTGTCGATCGTCGAGGCGGCGGAACTGACCTATCTGCACGTCTTCCCCTTCTCGCCGCGTCCCGGCACGCCCGCCGCGCGCATGCCGCAGCTCGATACCGGGCTGATCCGCGAGCGCGCCAGGCTGCTGCGCGCGGCAGGAAAGCGCCGGCTCGAGCTGTTCGCGCAAAGCCGCATCGGAGCGGTGGAATCGGTGCTGATGGAGCGCGACGGGCTGGGGCGCACCGAACATTTCATGCCCGTCAGCCTCACCGGCGCCGCACAAGGCGAGATCGTGCCGGCGCGCGTGGTGGGCGCCAGCGCCGAGGCGCTGGTGGGCGAGGCGATCAGCGTCGCCGCATAGTCAAGAAGACGTGGAAAGGCCCGCATGAGCGAGAAAAAGCCCGGATTCCTCGAGCGCCTGTTCGGCAGGCCGACCCCGGTGCCGGCCGATCCGCCGCCCGCGCAACCGCTTCAGCCGGCCCCGCAAGCCGACCCCCTGCCCGAGCGCTTCAAGCCCGAGCCGGAGAGCGATCCGGCGACCCCGCCGTCGCCGCCACCCGTGCCCGAACCGGACGACGATTTGCCGCCCGGACCGCCGGAAACGACGCCGGACTATGTCGAGGAGATCGAGGACGAGCAACGTGGCGAGCTGGCGCCGCAGCCCGATATCGATCCCAATGCCCCGTCGGGGCGCCGGAACTGGTTCTCAAGGCTGACGGGCGGGCTGAAACGCTCCTCCGACCAGCTCACGAGTTCGATCGGCGGGCTGTTCACGCGCAAAAAACTCGACGCGGCGACGCTGGACGAGCTCGAAGACATATTGATCGGTGCCGATCTGGGGCTGGAGACGGCGACCGCCATCACCGATACGCTGCGCGCCGAGCGCTATGAGCGCGACGTCAGCGCCGCCGAGGTGCGGGCGGTGCTGGCGAGCGAGGTGGAAAAAGTGCTCGACCCGGTGGCGCTGCCGCTGGTGGTGGGCGAGGCGAAACCCTTTGTGATCCTGATGGTCGGGGTCAACGGCTCGGGCAAGACCACCACCATCGGCAAGCTGGCGCAAAAGCTTCATGGTGAAGGAAAACGCGTGCTGCTGGCCGCCGGCGACACCTTTCGCGCTGCCGCGATCGAGCAGCTCGGCGTTTGGGCCGATCGCACCGGTTCGGAGATCGTGACGCGGCCGGCGGGCTCGGACGCGTCCGGGCTGGTGTTCGATGCGGTCGAGGCAGCGCGGTCCGGGGGTCACGACGTGTTGATCATCGACACTGCCGGGCGCTTGCAGAACCGCGACGAGCTGATGGGCGAGCTGGAAAAGATCGTGCGCGTCATCCGCCGCCAGATGCCTGAGGCACCGCATGCGACGCTCTTGACGCTCGATGCCACCACCGGCCAGAACGCCTTGAATCAGGTGGAGATTTTCGAAAAGCGCGCCGGGGTGACCGGGCTGGTGATGACCAAGCTCGACGGCACGGCGCGCGGCGGCATCCTGGTCGCCATCGCCAGAAAGTTCGGGCTGCCGGTGCATTTCATCGGCGTCGGCGAGGGGGTGGAGGACCTGCAACCCTTTGCCGCGCGCGACTTCGCCCAGGCCATCGCCGGCGAGGCCGAGCGGTGAGCCGCCGCTTTTTGATCATGCTTATGAATTAGCCCGCCGGGATTGCGGCCCGCCCGCCCTCAGCCCATAGTCGAGGCCAGATGAACGACGCAGCGCCCAACATGAACGAAAAGACCGAAGCCGAGGTCGACTGGAACGAGCTGCGCCCACAGCTCATCAAGCTCACCCTCGAGCTGGGCCCGCTGGTGGTGTTCTTCATCATGAACGCCCGCGCCGAGATCTTCACCGCCACCGCCTGGTTCATGGGCGCCATGGCGCTGTCGCTGGCGCTGAGCTGGTTGCTGCTCAAGAAGATCGCGGTGATGCCGCTGGTCACCGCCGTGGTGGTGCTGATCTTCGGCGGGCTGACCTTGTGGCTGATGGACGACACCTTCATCAAGATGAAGCCGACCATCACAAACGTCCTGTTCGGCTCGGTGCTGCTCGGCGGGCTGGTGTTCGGCCAGTCGCTGCTGCGCTACGTGTTCGGCGACGTCTACAAGCTCGAGCCCAGGGGCTGGTTCGTCCTGACGCTGCGCTGGGGCCTGTTCTTCTTCGTGCTCGCCGCGCTCAACGAGATCGTCTGGCGCGGATTCTCGACCGATTTCTGGGTGGCCTTCAAGGTGTGGGGCATCATGCCGCTCACCGTGGTGTTCTCGATGCTGCAACTGCCGGTGCTGACCAAATACGCACCGCAGCCCGAGAGCGAATCGGCCGCCGCAGAAGGTTAGAGTCCTTGATTTGTCGCGCTTCCGAACCGCAAAAGTGGGAGCCACTTTTGCTGGAAACGCTCTGGCTCAGGGGTCGACGCCCCCGAGCTCGCACACGATCTTCCATTCGGCCTCGGTCACCGGCTGCACCGACAGGCGCGAGAATTTCACCAGCGCCATCTCCTCCAAGCCCTTGACGGTCTTGACCTCGTCGAGCGTGACCGGGCGCCCGAAGGGGCGCACGGCTTCGACGTCGACGCATTCCCACACCACCTTGCCGTTCTTGAGCTCGGCCGTGGAATCGGGATGCGCCGCATTGACGATGCGGCCGATGCCGACCACCGCCTTGCCGATATTGGAGTGGTAGAAAAAGAATTTCTCGCCGGGCTGCATGGATTTCATGTGGTTGCGCGCCGCGTAGTTGCGCACCCCGGTCCATTCCTCGGGCGATTTCTTCTTCGCCAGATCGTCATAGGAGAAGACGTCCGGCTCCGACTTCATCAGCCAGTAGGCCATGGCTCAGCGGCCGGCGGTGTTGTTGATCGACAGCTTCCAGGGGCGGATGCTGAACGAGGCGAAGACGCCGCGCTGCATGAAGGGGTCCTGCTTGTAAAGCGCTTCGGCCTCTTCGAAACTGTCGGCCTCGATGACCATGAAGCTGCCGTTCATCACGCCTTCCTTCGAGGAGAACGGGCCGGCCAGCACCACGCGGTCGCCGAGGCTTTCGAGGTGCTTTAGATGATCGGCGCGTGCATCGAGGCGCTTCTGCGGATCGGAGGTGTCTTCGGCGATCAGGGCGAAAAGCATTTTTACGTCTCCCTCTTGAGCGGGCGCGACATCAGGCCCGCAACGATATCGGTGATGGAATGGCTGCCTTCGAGCAGCGCGGCAACCGCTTCGACGAGCGGCATTTCGACCCCGGCCTTCTGCGCGAGCCCGCGCGCCACCGGGGTGGTGGGAACGCCCTCGGCCAGCGCGTGGCCCCGGGCGGTCAGCTCGGCAAGGCTGCGACCGGCGCCGAGCGCCATGCCAAAGCTGTAATTACGCGATTGCGGGCTGGTGCAGCTCAGCGTCAGATCGCCGATGCCGGCAAGACCCGACAGCGTCGCCGCCTCGCCACCGAGCGCAGCGACCATGCGCGCCAGCTCGGCATGGGCGCGGGCGATCAGCGCCGAGCGGGCGGAGAGCCCGAGCCCGGCCCCTTCGACGGCGCCGCAGGCCAGCGCATAGACGTTCTTGAGCGCGCCGGCGAGCTCGACGCCGACCAGATCGGCCGAAGCGTAGAGCCGCAGGCTCGGGCCGGCGAGAGCGGCGGAGACGGCATCGGCCGCCCCGATGCTGGCACCGGCCAAGGTGACGGCGGTCGGCCGGCCCTGCGCCACATCGGCGGCGAAGCTGGGGCCGGACAGCACGAAAGGCACGGCGCCGGGGGCGCATTCGGCAAGGATCTCGCTCTGGCGCCGGAGCGTACCGGCTTCGAGCCCCTTGGCGGTGAGGACGACCGGCAGGCCGCTCAGCGAACCTTCCCCCAGCGCTTGCAGCGCCTGCCGGCTGGCCTGGGCCGGCACGGCGAGGATGACGGCATCGGCGGCCGGCAATTCGGTGGCGGCGGCGAGGCCCGGATCGAGCGTGACGCCGGGCAGGTAGCGGCGATTGCTGTGCCGGGTGCGAATCTCCTCGACCAGCGCCGCATCGCGCGCCACCAGCGTGACCCGGCGGCCGGCGAGGCGGGCGGCATGGGCCAGCGCCGTGCCCCAGGCGCCACCGCCGATCACGGCGATGTGCTCAAGCCCCGGCATGCACGCCACCGAGCTCGTCCAGCGGCCAGCGCGGCCGCGCCATGACGTCGAGACCGTCCAGAATACCGGCGGCCAGCCGCTCGGCGCCGGCCCAGGCGACCATGGCGCCATTGTCGGTGCACAGATACATGGGCGGCACGACGAGGCGCGCGTTCCGGTCCGCAGCGACATCGGCCAGCGCCGCACCGATCGCCTTGTTGGCGGCGACCCCGCCGGCGACCACCAGGGTCGGCTGGTCGATGTGCGGAAATTTTTCGGCAAACCGCGCCAGCGCCGCATCGACGCGCTGCGACAGGATGGCGACGATCGCCGCCTGAAAGCCGGCGCAGATATCCGCGACATCGGCGTCCGACAGGGGCGCCGCCGCCTCGGCCGCCAGCCGCACCGCCGTCTTGAGCCCGGAAAAGGAAAAATCGAAACCCGGCCGGTCGAGCAGCGGGCGCGGAAAGCGAAACCGCGATGCATCCCCATCGCGCGCCGCCCGCTCCACCGCCGGGCCGCCGGGATGCGAAAGGCTCAACAGCTTGGCGGTCTTGTCGAAGGCCTCGCCCAGCGCATCGTCTATGGTCGAGCCCCAGCGCTGGTAATCGCCCAGGCCCCGCACCAGCACGATCTGGCTGTGCCCGCCCGAGACCAGCAGCAAGAGATAGGGGAAGCCGATGCCGTCGGTGAGCCGCGCGGTCAGCGCATGCGCCTCGAGATGGTTGACCGCGACCAGCGGTTTTCCCAGCGCCATGGCCAGCCCCTTGGCCGTGGTGAGCCCGACCAGCACGCCGCCGATCAGCCCCGGCCCGGCCGTGGCGGCCACCGCGTCGAGATCGGCATAGGCCATGCCGGCCTCGTCCAGCGCCCGCTCGATGATGGCGTCGAGATGGACGAGATGGGCCCGCGCCGCGAGCTCGGGCACCACGCCACCGAAGGGCGCGTGCTCCTCGATCTGGCTGCGCACCAAATTGGACACGATGCGGCCCGATCCGTCGGGCGAACGCACCACCACCGCCGCGGCCGTTTCGTCGCAGCTGGTCTCGATGCCGAGGACTGTGGCTTGCCCGGTCACTGCGGAATGGTCTACTTGGCCTG
>JAEWHZ010000085.1 GCA_023387585.1 Pseudomonadota bacterium | reverse complement strand
AGCTATGGATCGTCGCCTTGGTAGGCCATTACCCCACCAACTAGCTAATCCAACGCGGGCTCATCCAATTCCGATAAATCTTTCCCCCGTAGGGCGTATACGGTATTAGCTGAAGTTTCCCTCAGTTATTCCGTAGAATTGGGTAGATTCCCACGTGTTACTCACCCGTCTGCCACTCACTCCGAAGAGTGCGTTCGACTTGCATGTGTTAAGCCTGCCGCCAGCGTTCGTTCTGAGCCAGGATCAAACTCTCAAGTTTGATATCTGACTTGGTCGACGCATGCACGTTTGCTTGACGAGGACACACACCTGTCACTGCATTCCGAAGAATACGTGATTGGTAGTGTACCTCTTGAGAAAACGTACCGTCGAAGTCTGTTCAGACCGCTGGCCCCGAAGGACCAAGGTCTCGCAAGAACCTCGCCGTCCACGTTTCTCTTTCTTCAATCTTCACAATGTCAAAGAGCTGACCCTACGTCCAGATGGACAGTAACGTCGGTGGAAGCGGTCGCTTCCGGTATTCCTTCAGGGAACACGACCTGTCATCCGGTTGCCCGGCAGATCGTCTGCCCTATCAGAAGAACGCTGAACAGTGGGAGCTCTTGGCTCGCGTCGTCAACGTCGGCGGGTTGTAGTCCAGGCGCCTCAGCCTGTCAACACCCATTTTGCAGCTTTCGGCTTTTGCTTCCGGCTGCCGCCCATTCGTTTCAATTTCAGCTGAAACTTCAGAGGCTTGCTTCGGTCGTTGCTGCGTTTCCGCGGCGCCGCCTCAGCGATGGCGGGTATATATGGGCGGCCCATTTTTCTGTCAACAGCCGAAAATGACAAAACCGACAAATTCAGCGTCGGCGTGCCGGAGGCCTGTTGAAAACTCTACCCAAACGCTAGGGTTTCTGCGTGTTAGCCCGAGATGGGGTTTTCCGGACGATTTTTCAAGACCACGGCGGAAACGCGATGGGGCCGCCGGTTTTATGCACGCTCTCACGCGTGCGGGCGCGCGATGCGCGCGATTCCACCTAGTTTTGCCGCATTTGTTGGCGATCCACGCCGTCTCGGTATATGAACGTCGCGCTCGCGGGTGATTTGCCTTTCGCGAGGATCGACGGCACCGCGGTGCAAACGCAAAGGCGAGGACGAGCGTTGAACGCAGCCCAGCGCAGGCAGAATGCCGCCCGGCTCCGCGCCTCCGGCTTCGAGGACAGTCCCGCGCTGACGGCGCAGTCTTCCGACGGCGACATTCCGCACGGACGCGAGCTCAGCCTGTCCTGGCTCGCCGGCACGGTGATGACCGGGCTGACCTCCGTCATGCTGATGGGCGCCGCGCTTTATGTCGCCTTCGACGGGCGCGACACCTTTTCAACCCCCTATCGCGCCCTCGCCATCCAGGCGCCCGGCGCCGCCTCCGCCACCCCGACCGACCTGACCTCAAAGACCGCGCGCGCCCGCCCGATTGCGAGGACGCGCTCCGAACTCGAGATCATCGAGGCCAGCATCCGCGAGGTGGTCGAGGGCCGCGCCGTGCTGCGCAACCAGCCCTTCACCCGCATCCGCGCCACGCTCGCCACCGTCGCCACCTCGCTGTCGGCCGACATCGCCGAATACGATCCGGTGGCGATCCTGAGCGCCACCAACCCGATCGAGGTCGGCCAGACCGCGCTCGAGGCCAATACCGAGATCTACGGCACCGAGGTCGAGGGCGAAGTGGCGGTGCGCGTCGCCGCGCTCCCCATGGGCCACAATCCCCGCCCCGCCATATCCGACCGCGCCGCCGCCGACTTCGTGCGCATGACGCTCGAAACCATGTATTCCGAGGCCGATTCCCCCGCCCTCGCCTATGCCGTGCTCGGCACCTCGACGCGCGACCTGACCGCCGCACCGCCCGGCACCATGCCCGGCGTCGCCGAGAACGTCACCGTGATGCCCAAGACCGTCACCGCGAGCGAGGCCGGGCTGGGGCGCTCCGAGCGCATCGTCACCATCCGCGAGCCGACCCCGCTGGCCGAATCGCTGCGCCGCAACGGCTTCGAGGACATGACGATTGACGCGGTCAGCGCCACGCTGCGCAACGTCTTCCCCGCCGTCGACCTGCCCCCGCGCACCCGCCTGCGCGTGCTGTTCGGGCCGGTGCGCAATTCCGACACGCTGGTGCCGCACCGGCTGAGCATCTACCTGCACGACCCCAATACCGGGCGCGACCTGCATGCGGTGACGGTCGCCATCACCGATTCGGGGCGCTACGTGATCGCCTCGGCGCCGCCGACCATCGTGTTTCCCGAAGAAGACACCGAAGAGATCAACGTCGCCAACCTGCCCACCGTCTACCGCTCGATCTGGGAGACGGGGCGAAAGCACGATCTCGACGACGACACCATCCGCCGCATCATCGGCATGTTCGCCTACGATATCGACATGACGCGCCGCATCAGCGCCGGCGACAGCATCGAGATCTTGCGCACCGGTCGCGAATCCGGCGCCCAGGACCTGCTCTATGTGGCGCTGTCGCTCTCCGGCACCACGCGCCAGCTCTACCGCTTCGTCACCCCCGACGGAGTGGCCGACTTCTTCGATCCCTCGGGCGAGACCGGCAAGCGCTTCCTGGTGCGCCGCCCGCTCGAAGGCGGCGGCACGCTGCGCTCGCGCTTCGGCTACCGCATCCATCCGATCTTCGGCGGCAGGCGGCTGCATTCCGGCGTCGACCTCGCCGCGCGCACCGGCACGCCGATCTATGCCGGCGGCGACGGCACCATCCAATATGCCGGCTGGCAATCGGGCTACGGCAACAAGATCGAGATCGAGCACGTCAACGGCTTCGAGACCGCCTATGGCCATATGAGCCGCCTCGCGCAGGGCATGCGCCCCGGCACCCGCGTGCGCCAGGGCCAGATCATCGGCTATGTCGGCTCGACGGGCAATTCAACTGGCCCGCATCTGCACTACGAGATCAAGATCAACGGCAATTTCGTCGATCCGCTCAGCGTGCGCCTGCCGCGCGAGAACTCGCTGCCCGGCCAGTATCGCGACCAGTTCAACCAGGTCATCGCCCAGATCGACGATCTGATGACCCGGCCGGTCGACACCGCCGTGGCCCAGGCGCCGACGCCCTGAACCCGATCAGCGCCGCAGGGTCATGACCAGCGCGGCGACGGCCGACAGGGCCGACAGCGCCGCGCAGCCATAGGCGACGGCGGCGAAAGCGGCATTGGTGGCGGTGCGGCGCAGGGTCTCCTGTTCGGCGCTTAGATCCATCTCCGGCGCCAGCCCGAAGAACAGCGCCTGCTCGGCGAGCCCGCCCAGCGCGCGCTCGAACATTTGCGTGGCGACCAGCCCGAAGGCGGCGATGGCCAGCAAGCCGGCCACGCGCGACACGGCATTGTTGATGCCCGAGGCGGTGCCGGTATCGCCATCCTCGACGGCGGCCATGACCGCGGTCGACAGCGGCGAGGCGATGAGGCCCATGCCCAGCCCGAGCAGCGCCATGAAGACCGGCACCTCGGTCCACAGCGCCTCTCGCGGCGCCGTGGACCCGAGCCCGAAAAACACCGCCGCCACCAGCACCGACCCCGCCAGCAGCAGCGGCCAGGGGCCGACCAGGTCGCTCCAGCGCCCGGAGAGCGGGGACACCAGCGTCAAGACGCCGCCGAAGGGCAAAAGCACCAGCGCGACATCGGCCGGAGACGCGCCCCAGCCGCCGATCAGCGTCATCGGCAGGAAGAACAGCACCCCGGCCAGCGCGCCATAGACGAACAGGGTGACGAAATTGGCGCCGGTGAAGGCGGGGATGGCGAACAGGCGCAACGGCATCATCGGCGTCGCGCTGCGCGCCTGCCAGAAGACGAAGCCGGCCAGCACCGCGAGGCCGGCCGAGCCGAACAGCGCCATATGCGACAGCGGCGGCGCCCCCTCCCCCGAGCCGGTAAGCGCAAAGGCCAGCGCGCCGAGCCCGACGCTCGCCAAGAGGGCACCGGGCAGGTCGAGCCGGCGCCGCGCGCCGGCCGGCTTCCTGTCCGGCCCGGCCAGCAGCACCAGCGCGGCGATGCCCAGCGGCAGGTTGATGGCGAAGACCAGACGCCAGGCCCAGTCGCCGAACCCGGTGAGCAGGAACCCGCCGGCGACCGGCCCGAGAATGGTCATGGCCGAGGAGGCGGCCGCCCACAACCCGATGGCGCCGCCGCGCTCCTCCCGCGAATAGGTCTGGGCGATCAGCGCCAGGCTGCCGGGAATCATCAGCGCCGCCGCCACGCCCTGCAACCCCCGCGCCGCGACCAGCAGACCGGCCGTCGGCGCCAGCGCGCAGAGCAGCGAGGCGACGACGAAGCCGACAATGCCCAGCCGGAAGATTCGGCGCACGCCATAAACGTCGCCGGCGGCGCCGCCGATCAGGATCAGCGCGCCGAGAAGCAGCGCATAGGCATTCGACACCCACTGCGCCTCTGCCAGCGTGGCTCCGAGGTCGGCCCGCAGCGCCGGAATGGCGATCGACAGCACGGCGCCGTCGAGAAAGGCCATGGAGGAGGCGAGGATGGCGCCGGCCAACACGCGGCGGCGCCCACTGGCGCCGATGGCGGCGGATGGCTCCGAAGTGGGCTTCATGCGTCCTCCTGCGGTCTAGTTCACCGAACCAGGTTGCGATGCTACGCCGGAGGCATGACGATAGGCCAGAAGCCGTTCGCCGGCTGGTGCCGGGGGATGGGTGCGGGGCAGTTCGCGCCATCCGCCGGAAAGGACACGGGGGAGAAGAGCATGCTTCGCAGCGCGATGATCGCAGCCTTGGTGCTGGCCATGACGTCGGGCGCCGCCCGGGCGCAGGCCGAGCCAAACATTCCGCCGCGGCAGGCCGGCGCCGATATCGGCTTTTGCGGCGCATTCGCGGCCAGCATATTGGAACAGGGCTTCGAAAGGCTGGGCAATTACGATAACCAGGTCGACAGCGACCGGGCGATCGAGCATTGCGCGGCCGAACTGGCCGGCAACCCGCGCGATCCGCAGCTCAATGCCTGGCTCGCCAACGCCTATTACCAGCAGGGCGACTATGCGCTGGCGGTCCGGCCGGCCGAGATCGCCGCCGCCGCCGGCAACCCGCTGGCCCAGCAGCTGCTCGGCGACATCCTGATCGAAGGCTATGGCGACGTAACGGTCGAGATCGAGCGTGGCACCGACCTGCTGATGCGCTCGGCCCGTGCCGGCTATGCCGGCGGCCAGTTCAGCCTGGGTTATTCCTACCAGCTCGGCGTCGGCGTCGAACAGGATCTTGCGCGCGCCGCCGAGCTTTACCGACAGGCGGCGGAACGGGGCCATTCGGTGGCCGCGCTGCGGCTGGGGCTGATGTATGTCAACGGCCACGGCGTCGAGGTGGATTTCCCGCGCTCGATCGAGCTGTTCGAGCAGGCGGCCGCCCGCGGCAATCCCAGCGCCATGAACAATATCGGCGTCGGCTACCAGTTCGGCGAGGGCGTGCCGCGCAACTACCCCATGGCGCTCAAATGGTATCTGCGCGCCGAGACTGCCGGGCTGGCGCTGGCCAAGGCCAATATCGCCAACCTCTATCTCGAGGGCCTGGGGGTGGAGCACGACTACGAACTGGCCCGCGCCTATGCCACCCAGGCCGCCGATCTCGACGACGGCTACGGCAATTACCTGCTCGGCAAGATCCACGAGAACGGGCTGGGCGTGACGGCCTCGCGCAGCGAGGCGATCAGCTACTACACCATCGCCGCCGAACTGGGCGACGCCGATGCTGAAGAAGCGCTGCAACGCCTGGCCGGCAAGAGGAAGTAGGCGCGGCCGATACGTTGATAGTAATGTGAATATACATTACATTAGCGATGGCAGGAAGGATGAGGTTGCCATGGCATCGCTGACGGTCACGGTGAAAGGACAGGTCACGCTCAAGCGCGACCTGCTGCGCCATCTCGGCATCAAGCCGGGGGAGCGGGTCGATTTCGAAAAGCTGCCCGGCGGCGAATTGCGGGTGCGCGCGGCACGGCCGGCGGGCAGCATAGACGGCTTCCTCCATGCGCTCGACGGCAAGGTGAAGCTGGAAAGGCCGCTGTCGATCGAGGAGATGGACAGGATCGCGGCGGCCGGTTGGGCCGGCGAGCTGGACGAGGAATGAAGATCACCGCCGATACGAACGTTCTCGCCCGCGCCATTTTACAGGACGATCCGGCGCAGGCACGTGCCGCCCGGACGACGCTGAGGGATGCGAGCCTGATCGCCGTTTCGCTGCCCTCGCTGTGCGAGCTGGTCTGGATATTGCGGCGCGGCGCCGGACTGTCGAAGGAGGATGTGGCGATCGCGATCCGGGCCCTGCTCGATGCGGGCAATGTGGCCATGAACCGGCCCGCCGTCGAAGCCGGGCTCGTGCTGCTGGAAGCGGGCGGCGATTTCGCCGACGGGATCATGGCCCATGAGGGCAAATGGCTCGGTGGCGAAACTTTCGTATCGTTCGACAAAAAGGCAGTCGCACTGCTGTCGAAACATGGCGAAGCCGCCCGGTTCCTGAGCTAGCAGGCGACCGCTCACTCGCGCTCCATCCACACCGCCAGCTCGTTGCCGCCCGGCTCGCGGAAATGAAAACGCCGCCCGCCGGGAAAATCGAACTGCGGCCGGGTGATCACCCCACCGGCGGCCACGACGCGGCGCTCGGCATCGTCGAGATTTTCGGTGCGGATGATGGCGAGCGGTGCGGCGACGCGCTGTGGCGCCTGGTCGATGCCGCCGTCGATCCCCGCCTCCTCGAGCCCGTCATAGTCCGGCCCGTAGCTGGTGATCCCCCAGCCAAAGGCCGCACGGAAGAAATCGCCGGTTCCGGCGCGGTCGGTCGAGGGGAATTCGATGTAGTCGATCCTGTCGGTCATGGGTCCTCTCCAAGCACGAGTTCTCTATTTGTTCCAAGGTATGGGACCGGGGCCCGTCGCGCAACAAAAAAGCCCGCCACGAAGGCGGGCTTTTTCTCTGGTTGTCGGGCGATCCGGTCAGGCGGCGGCTTCGGCGGGCAGGTCGGCGGTGGGCGTCAGGGTGATGCCCTCGGCGCCGGCGTCGATGCGGACATGGTTGCCGTCGACGATGCGGCCTTCGAGGATGGCGTCGGCCAGCCGGTCCTGCACCTCGCGCTGGATGACGCGCTTGAGCGGGCGCGCGCCATAGGCGGGATCGTAGCCCTCATTGGCCAGCCAATCGCGTGCGGCCGGCGTGAGATCGAGCACGATGTCGCGCTCGGCGAGCAACTGCCCGAGCCGGTGCATCTGTATGTCGACGATCGAGCCCATATGCTGCCGGTCGAGGCGGTGGAACAAGAGAATCTCGTCGATCCGGTTGAGGAATTCGGGCCGGAACGCCGCCTTGACCATGTCAAGCACCTTGCCGCGCACGAGGTCGACGGGCTCGTCCTCCTTCAGCTCGACGAGATATTCGGCGCCGAGATTGGAGGTGAGGATGATGACCGTGTTGCGGAAATCGACCGTGCGCCCCTGCCCGTCGGTCAGGCGCCCATCATCGAGCACCTGCAACAGGACGTTGAACACGTCCGGATGCGCCTTCTCGATCTCGTCGAACAGGATGACCTGATAGGGCCGGCGCCGCACGGCTTCGGTGAGCACCCCGCCCTCGTCATAGCCGACATAGCCCGGAGGCGCGCCGATCATGCGGGCGA
>JAEWHZ010000032.1 GCA_023387585.1 Pseudomonadota bacterium | reverse complement strand
CCGGATCGATACCGATGGGATTTCGATCAAGAGGTTTGCACAGGGCCGGGAGGCGACCTATATTGGGGGTGCCCGCAAGGGCTATGGCGATAAATGGCCATCGTAATAAACCATCCGGACCCGGGGGCAGTACCCGGCGTCTCCACCAGATTTCCCGGCGCGTTGGGCCGGCAAGCGGGGACGAAACAGGATCGACGGGGGCGTAAAGGGTGTGTTTTCGCTCGGCATGGCACTACCGTCATCAGGCCATACTCAATAGTTGCCAACGACAACTATGCTGAGGTCCGTCTCGCTGCGTAATGCGGCGCGATAACCTCGATCGAAGCCCTTCAGCTCTAGCAGGTTGAAGGCGGGGTCCGCAGGCACCTGGCAACAGAAGCCTGCACTCTCATTCTTTTCGCTGCCGCAGCCGCGTTTCGCCTTGAAATCGCGCGCGTCGTGAGGCTGATATGGGCGCGGGAGCGTTTCCGGGAAAAGTGGACACCACTTTGCGGTTCGGAAGCGCGACCATCACCAACGCTCCCCGTGCCCCGAAAGGCAGCCGATGGCCGAAGATCTCATCCGTTACGACATCCTCACCCAGGAGGCGCTGCGCGGAGTGGTGCGCAAGGTCCTGGCCGAGGTCGCGCGGGCGGGATTGCCGGGCGCACACTATTTCTACATCACCTTCGTCACCCGCGCGCCCGGCGTGCGCATCTCCCAGACGCTGCTCGACCAGTACGACAAGGAGATGACCATCGTGCTGCAGAATCAGTTCTGGGACCTCAAGGTCACCGAGACCGGGTTCGAGGTCGGCCTGTCCTTCAAGGGCCAGCCGGAGATGCTGGTGGTCCCCTTCTCGGCCCTGCGCGGCTTCTTCGATCCGCATGTGCAGTTCTCGGCGCGCTTTTCCGATACCGATCCCGATACGGCCGTGGAGACCGAGCCGCAGGCCCCGGCCACGACGGGCGCAGACGCCGGCGAGCCAGCCCAGGACAGCGAGCCGGCGGGCGAGAAGGTCGTCAGCCTCGACGCCTTCCGCAAGAAACCTTGAGCCGGGAAGGCTGAACAAGGTGCGCAAGCGCTCGATGAGCATTGCGGGCCACAGCACCTCGCTGGCGCTGGAAGAGGCGTTCTGGGACGGGCTCGAAGCCATGGCCGCGGCGCGCGGCGAACCGATAACCAGGCTCATCGCCGAGATCGATGCGGGCCGCACCACGCCCAGCCTGTCCTCGGCCGTGCGGCTCAGCGTGCTCGCCTTCTATCGCGATCAGAATCCGAAACGCTGATTGGGCAGCAGGATGATCTGGTTCGGCTGCGATTCGAACTGGAACTGCGGGCGCAGATCGAGCGGCTGGTTGATGCCCGGCGAGGTCGCGGGCGGTGCCGGTGCGGGCGGAGGCGCCGGGAGAGGTTCGATCTGGGGTTGTACCGGCTCGACCGCCGGCGGTCGCGAGCGGCGCTCGGCCTCCTCGCGCAGCGCCTGCTCGGCGGCGAATTGGGCGCGCTGCTGCTCGACCAGCCGGTTGCGTTCCTCGGCCGCCTGGCGCTGGCGCTCGGCCTCGATCAGGCGCAGCGCCTCGAGCCGGTCGATCTCGATCTCGGAAGCACGGGTCTGAATGGCGGCCACCATCTCCTCGAGATCGACGCCATGCGTGGGCGCCGCCAGCGTGCCGCCGACATCGATCAGGATGCGGCCGGTGGATTCGGTGACGAGGTTGGCCGGATCGCGCAGACCGGATGGCGTCATGACAAAACCGCCGTCGAGCCCGAGGCCGGCGAGATCGAGCGACAAACCACCCATCATGCGCGCGCCCTCGCCCGCCATGGCGATATTATCCATGCGCGCGACGCCCGCCGCCACGGTGACCGGCACGGTGACGGATTCGGCAAGAAAATCGCCCGAGCCGAGCGCCACGGCGATGAAGGTCCGCAGATCGGCGCTATCGGCCTCGAACACGGTGTCGAGATCGCGCACCGCCGGATAGACCTGCGGATCGACGCCGTCGAAGCGCAGCCCGTCGACGGTGAAGGCCCCCTCGCCCGCCGCGCTGCCGACGATGCCGGCGATGTCGATGCCGGCGCCTTCGAGCCGCACCGAGCCCGAGACCGTGCCCTCCGGCATGTGCTCGCCCGGTGAAAGCAGCCTCAGCGGCACGCCGTCGAGCCCGGCCCGAAGCGTCACGGTGCGATCTGCGGCGACGCCGGCGCAGCACACGCTGGCCGCGCCTTCCACACGCCCACCCTCCAGCCGCGCCGAGAAATCGTCGATACGCAGCTGGGCATTGTCCCAGGCGAAGGCGAAACCGGCCTCGGTCAGAAGGCGCGGGCCGATGGCGAGCTCGGCAGCGGTGACGGCGACGCGCCCGCGCACCGGGTCCGGCACGGCGGGCAGGTCGATGAACAGGCTTTGCCAATCGCTGCCGGTTTCGCCCGCGGCGAGCCCAGGCTGGCCCAGAAACGCCCCGGCCAGCGCGCCGATATCGGCGCTGTCGAGCGCCAGCGCGCCTTCGACCTGCAACGCGCCGCCCGAGCGCAGAACGCTGGCATTGCCTTCGAAGCCGGCCGTATCGGAGCGCCCGCTGATGCTCGACACCGTGATATCGTCACGCCCGGTGAAGGCCAGTTGCGCCTCGGCGGCCATGGGCGGCAGCGGGATGGAGCGGCCGGCAACCAGGCCGGCCACGGCCTGCGGCGCATCGAGCTCGAAGGAGACGAGCCCGGTGCCGCCGACTCCCTCGCGCACGCCGCGGACATCGCCCTCGAAGCTGATCCACTCGTCCCCCGAGCTGAGATTGAACGCCAGCGCCAACCCCTCGGTGGCGGTGCCGCTAGCATTGGCGGCAGCGAACACCCCGCCCTCGCGCGCAAACAGATCGAAGGGCAGGCCGAGCTGCGACAGCAGCGCGCCGCCATCCTCGGCCTCGATAAAACCGCGCAGCGACAGATCGGCATTGGCGATATCGAGAATACCGCCTTCCATGGCCCCGGAAATATCGAGCTGCCCGGCGCCGATCGTGCCGTCGAGATCGATCCCCTGCCGCCCGGCCTCATCCGGCGCGGACAGCGCCAGCGCGAGCTGCGCCGGCAATTGCGCCCCAAGCGCGGGATGGTAACCCTCGGGCAGGCCGACGAAATCGTAGAAGCGGCGCAAGGCCGGCGCACCGGCCGCCTCGATACCGACATCGATTCGGCCTATGGCGACCGGCGCCACCAGCGTGCCGCGCAGGGTTCCGGCGCCGTCGAGCCGCACGCCGCCCAGATCGGCGGCGGAGATGCTGTCGACCACCACCCCGCCCGGCGACCAGCCGATATCGAGCGCCAGATCCTCGCCGGCGAGGCCATCGACGGTGAGCGTTTCGAAGCCGATGTCGAGCGTGCCCTCGGGAAAGCTCGGCCCGAAGCCGGGCGCACCGAAAACATCCGGCAGCGCGGCGAACAGCGCGACGCTGCCCGCCGTGCCGAGCGCGCCGAAGCGGCCGCGAATATCGAGCCGCTGCTCGCCGGCAAAGCCGATGCGCACGGACAATTCGTGCCGCGCCTCGCCGAACTGCACCACGCCGCGCTCGAAAGCTATGGCCTGCGGGCCGAGATTGACCCGCATCGCGGCGCTGGCCGGCAGGTTGAACAGTGGGTTGTTCTCGACCGGCCGGCGCCAGAGCTGCGCCAGCGCGTCGAGCCGGCGCACATTGAGATTGGCGGTGCCCTCGAAGGCCGGGCGATCGGCGAGAACACGCAGCTGGCCGGTGGCGGCAAGGCGCGAATCGCCGGGCAGATCGGCCTGAAAAGTCTCGATGGACCACTCCTCGCCATCCGTCTGAGCCTGCATGCGCACATTGCGCAGCGCGAAGGCGCGCAGATTCATCTCCGCCAGCTCCAGCCCGATGCGGCCGGCAATGGGCGGGACTAGCGGGGCCGGCAATTCGTTGAGCAGGCGCACCAGCTCATAGGGATGCTGGCTCGCATCCTCGGTGGGATCGCGCGGCGGCAGGGCGAACACCCCGCCCGAGACCACCGCATCGAAACTGCGGCTGGCACCCAACTGGATGTTGGCGGCGCCGCTGAGCCGCGTCGCGGGCCGGTTCTCATCGGGCATGAGCGAAGCGCCCGACAATACGATCCGATCGGTATTGGCCTGCATCTCGGAGTGGAACACCGTGTCGCCGCGGATTTCTCCGGCCGAACCGGCCGGCGGCGGCGGCATGCGCACGGTTATGGCGCCGTCGTAGCGCGGGGCGGCCCCCGGGGTCAGAATGCCGTCGAACGCGACCGAAATCCCCCGCTCCTCGCGCTGCAGAAAGGCAGAAAGGCGGGTATTGCCCTCGCTATCGAAGGCGGCGGTGTTGATGCGGGCGAGATAACGCTGTCCCTCGTAGCGCGCCGCCCCCTGAAAGGACATCGGCCCGGTGACCGCGCTGAGCCGCAGATCGCCGTCTATGCCCTCGACGACGAAATTCTCGGCGGCCCGAACATCCTCGAGCCGGATGACGCCGCCGACGATGGTCGCCGCCTGCAGGGTGACATTGGCCGGATGCGCGCCGCCATCCTCGGCGCCGACGCGCCCGAACAGGCCGTTCTCATCGAGCGTGAGATCGACCTGGGGGCGCGTGACCACGAGGCGCGTCAGCGTATACTGGTCGCGCAGGAACTCGCCGAGCGAGAATTCGGCTTCGATGGCGGCGATGGTGGCGACAGGCGATTCGATGTCGCCGACCTCGACCTCGGTCATGTTCAGCCGCGGCTGGGGCAAGAGGTCGAACTGGATATCGCCCATGATGCGCACATCGGTGCCCAGCACCGAGGCGGCGAGCACCTCCATGCGGTCGCGATAATCGCCCCACTGGATGAAGCGCGGCACCAGAAACGCCGCCCCCAGCACCAGAATGGCGAACAGCCCGACAACGATGTAGATTCGGTTCAGCAATCGGCGCAGTCCTCAAGCCGCGGGCAAGTTTAGGCATCGTCCCTGCCCGCGCAAGCCGTATGCCCGGCGCACCGGCGCAATGCACCCGGATTCTGGCATCGCCCCGGCGGGCGCGATCACGATTGCTTATGGGCAGGGGTGCGGGAGGGCGGCGCGGAGGCTCGATCCGCCGGCCTCCCTGTCGGGGACACGACCGGATTTGCCGCCGCGCGCTCCTGTACATCGGCCGGTGCGGCGCCTATAGTCAAACGTGAACAAATCAGGATTCGTCTCGTGACCGTGGCCCGTGTCCGCGCGCGAGCCATTCAGGCGGACATGCCCGAACCTCTTATCTCATCCGACGTGCCGGAGCGCCGCGGCGGTGCGATCACCGCCCAGCTCGGCCGCAATGCCCCGGACTATCTGCAAGGGCTCAACCCCGAGCAGCGCGAAGCCGTGCTGGCGACCGAAGGCCCGCTTCTGGTGCTGGCCGGCGCCGGCACCGGCAAGACCCGCGTGCTGACGACGCGGATCGCGCATATCCTGACGACGAAAAAGGCATGGGGCAGCCAGATCCTGGCGGTGACCTTCACCAACAAGGCCGCGCGCGAGATGAAGGAGCGCATCGCCCATCTCGTCGGCCCGGGCGTGGAAGGCATGCCGTGGCTGGGCACTTTCCACTCGATCTCGGCGCGTATCCTCAGGCGCCATGCCGAGCTGGTCGATCTGCGGAACGACTTCACCATTCTCGACACCGACGACCAGATCAGGCTTATAAAGCAATTACTTACGGCCGAGAACATCGACGACAAGCGCTGGCCGGCGCGCCAGTTCGCCGGCATGCTCGACGCCTGGAAGAATCGCGGGTTGCTGCCCAAGGACATCTCCGCCGCCGAGGGATACTTCGCCAACGGCAAGGGCCAGAAGCTCTATGCCGACTATCAGGGCCGGCTGAAGACGCTGAACGCCGCGGATTTCGGCGACCTGCTGCTCGAATGCATCCGCCTGTTCCGCGAGCAGCCGGACGTCTTGGCCGATTATCACCGGCGCTTCAAATACATGCTGGTCGACGAGTACCAGGACTCCAACGTCGCCCAGTATCTGTGGCTGCGCCTGCTTGCCCAGGGAAAGCCGGCTTCCGAGGCCAATATCTGCGTGGTCGGCGACGACGACCAGTCCATTTATGGCTGGCGCGGCGCCGAGGTGGATA
>JAEWHZ010000011.1 GCA_023387585.1 Pseudomonadota bacterium | reverse complement strand
GGCCTTGATCAGTTCGTTGGCTTCGCTGTTGTCGCCGTAAAGATAATTGTACCAGCCGATGATCGAGGCATCGACGAAGCGCTGCACCAGCTCCGGATCGGTTTCGACGATCTCGCGCCGCGTCTCGATGGTGGTCGCATAGGGACGGTAGCCGTAATCGGCCAGCAGGAACACTTTCGGCGCCCGGCCGGTCGCCTGTTCGATCGCGTAGGGCTCAGAGGTCAGCAGCCCCTGCTGCACCGCCATCGGATCGGCGAGGAACGGGGCCGGGTTGAAGGTATAGGGCGCGTACATCTCGTCGCTGAAACCCTCGAAATTGGCCTTCAGCCACGGAAAATAGCCCTGCAGGAACGTCGCCTGGCCCATGATCAGCCTGCTGGCCCCGGCCAGGTCGGCAAGCGTTTCGAACGGTGCGTCTTCATGGGCGAGCAGCACCTGAGGGTCCTTCTGGAACATCGCCGCCACCGCCACCACCGGCACGCCCTCGCGCACCGCGTCGATGGTCGCCATGCTGCCCATGTAGAAATCCACCTGGCCGGCGGCCAGCAGCTGGCGCCCCGGCGATTGCGGGCCGCCTTGGCGGATGGTGACCTCAAGCCCGTAGCGCTCATAGGTCCCGTCCGCGAGGGCTTGGTAGAAGCCGCCATGCTCGCCCTGCGCCAGCCAGTTGGTGGCGAAAACCACCCGGTCCAACTCCTGTGCGACAGAGGCCGGTGCGATCAGGGCTGCGAAGGCGAGCGCGAGCAATATGGTCTTCATGTGATCCGTGTTACCACGCCCGCCCCGCCCGTGAAACGGCCGCCTTCTATCCGATTTCGGCCCAGCCGCCGCTCTTTTCGCTCGCGAAGATCGCGTCGAGGATCTTCATGCTGGTGATCGCGTCCTCGATGCCGTAGTCGAGCTCGCGCTCGCCCAGCACGGCAAGAGCGAAAGCCTCGGCCTGCTCGGTATACTGGTCGCTGACCGGCAGGATCTCGCGCCGCGCCAGCGAGCCGTCGATGTTGTGGCCGACATCGATGGTGATGGTCGTGGCCTCGCCCTGCGGAGCATTGAAGGGAATGATCACCTCGAGCTTGGCCTTTGTGCCGAGCACGATAACGCGCTGGTGTCCGACGAGCTGGGTCGAGCAGATGAAGCTCAGCTGCCTGCCATTGCCATAATCGGCGATCACGCTCGCCTGCCGGTCGGTGCCGAATTCGGGGTCGCGCTCGACCAACGCAACCACGCGCTTCGGATCGGCCTCGAACAGAAAGCGCGACACGGTCACCGGATAGCAGCCGATGTCGAGAATGCCGCCGCCGCCGATGTCTGCCTGGTTGCGCACATTGGCCGGGTCGGTGTTGAAATAGGAGAACACGGCATTGATGGCGCGCACCTCGCCCAGCTCGCCCGAGCGCACGATCTCGCGGGCGCGCAGCCATTGCGGATGCTGGCGCACCATGAAGGCCTCGGCCACCAGCCGTCCGGCCGGAACCGCGCGCAGTCTTTCCGCATCGGCGGCGTCGAGCCCGATCGGCTTTTCGCACAGCACATGCTTGCCGGCCTCGGTCGCCTGCAGCGTCAGCGGAACGTGCAGATGGTTGGGCAGGGGGTTGTAGATCGCATCGATCTCGGGGTCGGCCAGCAGTTCCTCATAGGAGCCATAGGCTTTCGGAATGCGGAGCTCGTCCGCCGCAGCCCGGGCGCGCGACAGATCGCGCGAGGCGATGGCGACAACCTCGGAATGCGCCGACTTCATGATGGCCGGCGTGACCTTCTTCATGCCGATATCGGCGGTCGACAGAATACCCCAGCGAACCTTCTTCATGCTTTGCCCCTTGGCCCTCGTTTTCGCGAAAGGCTTAGCGGGCGGAGCGGGGCTTGACCAGACGGGCGCCGAGAAATCAGATCGGCCGCGGTGTCGGGCTGGGCGAGCGCAGCGCGCGATAGGGGATGAGAAAGAAGATGCCGACCGAAAGCTTGACGATGAAGTCACCGAGCGCGAGCGAGAGGAACAGCGGTACGTCCGGCCCGACCCACAAAAGCGCCGTGGGAAAGCCCAGCGAATTGTCCGCGCTTCCGAAGGCCGTGTCGAGAAAGCCGAAAGCCGGGGCGAAGGCGAGCGAGAAGAATACCAGCGTATCGAGCGTGGTGGCGATCAGGCTCGAGGCCAGCGGTGGCATCCACCATTGGCGGTCGCGCAGCCGATGGAAGACCTGCACGTCGATCAACTGGGCGAGGAGGAAGGCGCTGCCCGAGGCGATGGCGATGCGCGGGCTCGCCAGCCAGATGGAGAGGATGACGGCGGCAACGAAGCCCGTCACCGCCACCTGGCGGGCGCGGCGCGGGCCGAAATGGGAATTGGTCAGGTCGGTGACGAGGAAGGCGG
Source organism: Pseudomonadota bacterium (assembly GCA_023387585.1). Taxonomy (GTDB): domain Bacteria; phylum Pseudomonadota; class Alphaproteobacteria; order Rhizobiales; family Devosiaceae; genus Devosia. The sequence goes on along the minus strand of JAEWHZ010000011.1, from coordinate 2,763 downwards.
CCGGATAGGTGAAGGCGCCCCAGGTCAGCACGTCGGAGAGATTGGCGCCGGCGATGACGAACTCGACCGGGAACTGAACGAGATAGTTAGACGCGGCGACGACCGCGATCATGGCCGCGACGGCCATGGCGAAGGATGACAGCATGGGACTGCCCCGAGTTTGAGAACCGCTCACCGGCAAAGGACCGGCGCGGCCGGACGGCCCGATGCCGCCCTTGATCCTGTCCTGCGCTCGCGCAAAATATCGCAAACGCATTCAGGCGGCCGTGGGCCGCCTGTTCAATTGCCCGTGGTGATGCAAACGGAATCAGGCGGTCTGCGCGGCCCGGAGTTCCTTCTTGATGCCCAGCGCCAGCGGGCTCAGCTCGTCGTCCGGCGCCTTGAGCAGGAAGGCGTCGAGCCCGCCGCGATGCTCGACGGTGCGCAGCGCCGCCGCCGAGATGCGCAGCCGGACCATCCGATCGAGCGATTCGGACTGCAGCGTCACGTTGACGAGATTGGGCAGGAAGCGGCGGCGGGTCCGGTTCACCGCGTGGGACACGTTGTTCCCGCTCATCACGCCCTTGCCGGTAAGTTCACAGCGCCGTGCCATGGTGGTCATCCTGTTCACAAACGGCCATCGCTGCGGGGTCTAGCCTCGCCGCGGGCCGGTACTGTCCTGAATTTGCGGTTGCGATACAGAAATCCCGGCCCGGCGTCAAGCGAAGGCGGGTCGGGCAAGCCTTGCGCGAGCCTGAATCTTGCATAACCTCGATGCGCCGGCCGATTCGGCCCTGCGACCCAAGACCGGGAGCCGCGCTTGCTCAAGCCCCTTCTCGCCTCGCTGGCGCTGTTCGGCCTCGCCGCGCCGGCGTTGGCCCAGACCCAGACCAGTGTGCGAGCCGAATATCTCGTCACGCTCGGCGGCATCAATGTCGCGACGGTCGGCATCGGGCTCGAGGATGACGGATCGCGCTACCGGCTCGACGTCGCTGCGCGGGTCACAGGGCTCGGCAACCTGGTGACGAGCGGCACCGCCGAGGCGAGCGTTGCCGGCCGCGCCACCGCGCCGGCTCTGACCTCGGAGGAATTCGACCTGACGACGCGCGCCGGCGGCGAGAGCTTTTCGGTCGACATCTCCTATTCGGGGCGCAATGTCACCGCCTTCCGCGTCACCCCGCCGCTGCCCGACACCTATGACCGCATCGCCATCGAGCGGTCGCATCTGAACGGGGTCGGCGACATGGTCTCGGCCTTCATCGTCAAGAACGGCGTGCTCGACCAGTCGCTGTGCCAGCGCACCCTGCGCATCTTCACCGGCGTCGAGCGCTTCGACATCGCCATGAGCTTTGCCGGCACCGACACCGCGACCTCGCCGCGCACCGCATATCAGGGCCCGGTGATATTATGCTCGCTCGACTATCGCCCGATCTCCGGGCACTATCAGAGTTCCGAGATCACCCAATATCTCGACCAGGTCAGTCGCATCCTGATCTGGTATGCCCCGCTTGGCGAGACCGGCTATTTCATCCCCTATCGGGCGCTGGTCGGCACCGGGGCGGGCGATCTGTCGATGATCCTTGTGGGCTTGCGCGGTCCGTAGCCCGCTCTTGCCAAGGTGGCGGGCAAGCAGATAATTGGGCGCAGTGCCCCCCTGGTGGAATGGTAGACACAAGGGATTCAAAATCCCTCGCCGCGAGGCATGTCAGTTCGAGTCTGACGGGGGGCACCAAATCCTTTTATTTGGCTTAGAGGTTAAGTGCGGGAATAGGGCTGCTTTGAAAGCAAATTGGAACTTTCAGTTATCCCCGCATCGCCTGGATCCCTCATGTTGTTGACCCGCTTTGGTACCTGCGTCACGGACGCTATGGGATGAGGGGCACAATCATGATCAGTCGGGTGGTCGATACGTGGAATGGCTGGCTGCTTTGGGCAAAGTGGACCTCGGGCATCGGCGCGGTTGTACTGATCGAAGCCGTGTCCGTGGCATCGCGCGAGCGGAATTTCCTCGCCGGCATGCTCGAGCACTCCGTCGCTCTTGTGCTCCGGTACGGGGGCCTCGCACTGGCGCTGGGCGGCGCGATTTGGATCGGGATTAAGCTCGCGCGCCGCTATAGAGCGCGAGCGTCTCGCCGATGCCCGGACCGGGCGGTGGTGCGGTAGGCGTCAGTTCGACCTCGGACATCGCACTGGGATCGAAGATCGCCCGGCGCAGGACCATCATTTGCGGCGCCCCCTCCCATCATGCCGAAGTTCGAATCTTTCTGCTCGATCCATCGCCGCGCCGCATGGATCGGCCTCGGTCATGGTTGGTACAGTCCCACACCAGTTGCGTTCTGCCCGAGCAGGTTGCAGTGCCTCGGAGTCAGCCGACAATTGCATTTGCCGCAGGCGGCGCTCGTAGTTGCCACGGACCTGGATGGCAGCGCCGCCCTGCAGCGTCAAGAAGCCGTTTTCACCATATCGGGCCTCTCGGTTCCACTCAGCTAGTCACGTCTCGGCATCCTTGGCGGCCGTGGCAGCCTCAGGCTGCTGCTCTGCCGCATGGCCTGTGCAGCAACCTTAGCATCCTGCGCCAGCCCCTGCATGCCACGCCCGATCGCCGCCCCCATGTCGTCACACGGCCTGCGAACGGCTTGACTCCCTTGGCATCTCTCTCTACAAAGATTGCTGCAAATTGCTGCAATAATGCAGAAACAAGGGAGGTCCATATGCCGTTGATGCAACGGTTCCGTCGCATCGTTGCGACGGGCGTGTTTAGCGCTTTCGCTATTCTATCGCTCT
>JAEWHZ010000130.1 GCA_023387585.1 Pseudomonadota bacterium | reverse complement strand
GTATGGGCCAGCCAGCCGAAGACCGGCGGCACGGGAATGCGGCGCAGATCGACATGGGCGGCGAGGGCGTCGGGCAGCACGCGGGGGATGTTGTCGATGAAGCCGCCGCCGGTGATGTGGACCATGGCCTTGATGCCGAGGCCCGCTCTCAGGGCGGCGAGCAGCGGGCGCACATAGATGCGGGTGGGGGTAAGCAGCGCCTCGCCCAGGCTGCGCCCGGGGGCGAAAGGGGCATCGAGGAACCAGTCGATCGCCGACAATTCGACGATGCGGCGCACCAGCGAGAAGCCGTTGGAATGGATGCCGGACGAAGCGAGGGCGATCAGCCGGTCGCCGGTGGCGATGTCGGGGCGCGGCAGCAGGGTTCCGCGCTCGGCGGCGCCTACGGCAAAGCCGGCAAGGTCGTAGTCGCGGCCCTCATAGAGGCCCGGCATCTCGGCGGTCTCGCCGCCGATCAGCGCGCAGCCGGCGATGCGGCAGCCCTCGGCGATGCCCTCGACGATAGCAGTGCCATGGGCGACGTCGAGCCGGCCGGTGGCGAAATAGTCGAGGAAGAACAGCGGCTCGGCGCCCTGGACGATGATGTCGTTGACGCACATGGCGACGAGGTCGATGCCGATGGTGGCATGCGAATTGGCCTCGATGGCGATGCGCAATTTGGTGCCGACGCCGTCATTGGCGGCGACCAGGACCGGGTCGGCGAAGCCGGCGGCCTTGAGGTCGAACAGCCCGCCGAAACCGCCGATCTCGCCATCGGCGCCGGGGCGGCGGGTGGAGCGCACGGCGGGCTTTATGGCCTCGACAAGCGCGTTGCCGGCATCGACATCGACACCCGCCTGCTTGTAGGACAGCCCATTTGGTGGCACAGCTTGCGTCATCAGGCCTCGCCGGTTCGCTGGCGGTTCGGCATCAGGCCCCAGAACGGGGCCGGCCGGTGCGAGCCTGTTAGCTTTTCACCCACCCGCATGCAAGGGTCGAACAGGGTATGTCGCTGCGCAATCAGGTCTTCATCTGGCTGGGCTTCTTCGCCGCGCTGTTCATCATCCTGTATGTGTTCAGGTCGGTGCTGCTGCCGTTCGTGGTGGGCTCGGCGCTGGCCTATCTGCTGAATCCGCTGGTCAACGCGCTGCAAAGGATCGGCATCAGGCGCGGGATCGCCACCGGAATCGTGCTGCTGTCGGTAGTGACGATCATCGTCTCGCTGATCGTCGCCTTCATGCCGCTGGTCGGCCAGCAGGTCGGCGGGCTGATCGCGCGGCTGCCGGGCTATGCCACGGAGCTGCAGGAGCTGGCGCGGCGCTGGGCGCCCGAGCTGAACGCCTGGCTGGGGCCGGAGCGGGCGGCGCAGCTCGAGCGCTCGCTCGAGGACATGCTGGGGCAGGCTGTGGGGCTGGTGGGCACGATCTCGGCCGAGATCATCGCCAATTCGATGACGCTGATCAGCGTCATCGGCTTTTTCGTGTTCACCCCGGTCATCGCCTTCTACATGCTGCTCGACTGGCAGGGCATGGTGCGCGGGCTCTACGGGCTGCTGCCGCGCCAATATGCGCCCGAGATCGAGGGACTGTTGCACGAGATCGATTCCTCGATGGGCGGGGTGATCCGCGGGCAGGGGGGCGTGATCCTGATCCTCGCCGCCTTCTATGCCACCGCGCTGAGCCTTGCAGGCCTCAATTTCGGCCTCGCCATCGGCCTGATCGCGGGGCTTTTGAGCTTCGTGCCCTATTTCGGCTTCGCCATCGGGCTGATGCTGTCCATGGGCGTCGGCATCGTCCAATTCTGGCCGGATTGGCTGATGATCATCGTCATATTCGGCATCTACATGGTCGGGCAGTTCCTCGAGGGGAACATCCTGTACCCCAAGCTCGTGGGCTCCTCGATCAACATCAACCCCGTATGGCTCATGTTCGCGCTTCTGGCCTTCGGCTTCCTGTTCGGCTTCGTCGGGCTGCTGCTGGCCGTGCCGCTGGCGGCGATCGGCGGGGTGCTGGTGCGCTTCGGGGTGCGCAAGTACAAGGCGAGCTCGCTCTATCGCGGGCAGGACGAGACAGGCCGTGACCAGCCGGCCTGAACGCGCGCAACAGGGGGCGCCGGACCCCGACCAGCTGATTTTCGAGCTGCATCATCCGCCCTCGCATGAAGAGGACGACTTCATCACCGGCGACGGCAACCGGCTGGCGCTGGCGCGTATCCGCGCCTATCCGGACTGGCCGGAGCCGGTGACGATCCTGACCGGCCCGCCCGCTTCGGGAAAATCGCATCTGGCGCGCATCTTCGCCGAGCGTTCGGGGGCGCGGCTGATCGGGCCGGACGAGATCCGCACCGTGCTGCAGACACAGATCGGAACGCCGCTGATCCTCGAGGATGCGGACGGGCCGGGTGTCGTGGAGAACGACCTGTTCCACCTGCTCAATCTGGGCCATCGCACGGGGCACGGACTGCTGCTGACCGCGCGCCTGCCGGTGGCGCAATGGCCGCTTTCGACCGCCGACGTACGCTCGCGGCTGATGCGCGCGACAGCGTTCGAACTGGCCCTGAGCGATGACATTCAGCTGTCACAGATGTTCGTGAAGGTGCTCGGCGACCGCCAGCTGCGCGTCGATCCGCGCGTCATCGCCTATCTCGTGGCGCGCATGGAGCGCTCCAGCGAGGAAGTCCTGGCGCTGGCGGAGGTGATGGACCGGTTGGCGCTGGCGCGCAAAACTGCCATCAATCGATCAATCGCGGCACTGGCGCTGGCCCAGAGACGGCTGGAGCGCGGCAGCGCCGACGGCTTGGACATGACGGGAAACGACGACGATGAATGAGATGGGCTTTTCGCAGGACACCGACACGAACGGCCCGGACGTCGAGGCGCTGCGCGCGAGCCCGGCACGCTTCGTCAACCGCGAGGTGAGCTGGCTGCAGTTCAACATGCGCGTCCTGGAAGAGGCCGGCAACGAAAGCCACCCGCTGCTCGAGCGTCTGCGCTTCGTTTCGATCTCGGCCAATAATCTCGACGAGTTCTTCATGGTGCGCGTGGCCGGGCTGAAGGGCCAGATCCGCGCCGGGCTGACCCGCCAGAGCGCCGACGGGCTGAGCCCGGCCGAGCAGATCGACGAGATCACGACGCTGGCCCAGCATCTGCAACTGGAGCAGCAGGACCACTGGCAGACGCTGCGCGAGGAATTGTTCGCGCAGAACGTGGTGATCCATGAGAGCGGCGACCTGACGCCGGACCAGATCTCGTATCTCGAAAAGCTGTTCCGCGAGGAAATCTTCCCGGTGCTGACGCCGATCGCGGTCGATCCGGCGCATCCGTTCCCGTTCATCCCGAATCTGGGCATGTCGCTGGCCTTCGAGCTGCGCCGGCCGGACAGCGACCAGGCGCTGACGGCGCTGGTGCGCATTCCCTCCAATCTCGACCGCTTCATCTCGTTGCCGGGCGGGCTCGCCTCGGAGGGACGCAGCGAGGTGGTGACCATCGACACGCTGGTCAAGCTGTTCTTCCACAAGATGTTCCCCGGCCATGAGGTGGTAGGCTCGGGCACGTTCCGGGTCATTCGCGACAGCGAGCTCGAGATCGACGACGAAGCGGCGGATCTGGTCGAGGATCTGGAGACCGCGCTGCGCCAGCGCCGGCGCGGGCAGGTGATCCGGCTCGAGATCGAAAAGTCGATGCCGCGCGCACTCAAGCGCCGGATCGGCGAGCAACTCGGGGTGACCGAGGCCGATACCTTCGAGGTCGAGGGATTTCTCGGGCTCGCGGACGCGCGCAAGATCTGCGAGATCGAGCGGCCGGACCTGAAATTCTCGCCCTATCACGCCCGGTTCCCGGAGCGTATCCGCGACTATAACGGCGACAGCTTCGCCGCCATAAGGGCCAAGGACATCCTGGTCCACCATCCGTTCGAAAGCTTCGACGTGGTGGCGCAGTTCCTGATGCAGGCGGCGCGCGACCCGGACGTGGTGGCGATCAAGCAGACGCTTTACCGGACCTCGTCCGACAGCCCGATCGTCAAGGCGCTGATCCTCGCCGCGGAGGCCGGCAAGTCGGTGACCTGCCTCATCGAGCTGAAGGCGCGCTTCGACGAGGAGGCCAATATCCGCTGGGCGCGCGACCTGGAGCGGGCCGGGGCGCAGGTGGTGTTCGGCTTCATCGAGCTCAAGACCCACGCCAAGCTGAGCCAGGTGGTGCGCCGCGAGAAGGGCAAGCTGGTCAGCTACTGCCATATCGGCACGGGCAATTATCACCCGATCACCGCGAAGATTTATACTGATCTGAGCTATTTCACCATCGACCCCTCGATCACGCGCGACGTGGCACGAGTGTTCAACTTCATCACCGGCTATGCGCGGCCGACCGAGCTCGAGACCATCGCCGTCTCGCCGGTGACGCTGCGCCAGACGCTGCTCGACAACATCGCCGCAGAGATCGAGCTGGCGCGCGAGGGGCGGCCCGCCAGCATCGTGCTGAAGATGAACGCGCTGGTCGATCCGCAGATCATCGACGCGCTCTACGACGCCAGCCAGGCGGGGGTGAAGGTCGACCTGATCGTGCGCGGCATATGCTGCCTGCGGCCCGGCATTCCGGGGTTCTCTGACAATATCCGCGTAAAATCGGTGGTCGGGCGCTTCCTGGAGCACTCGCGCATCTATTGCTTCGGCAATGGCGAGCCGATGCCGTCGGCAGTGGCCAAGGTCTATATCTCGTCGGCGGACATCATGCAGCGCAACCTCGACGGGCGCGTGGAGGTGATGGTGCCGATCCTCAACGCGACTGTGCATAAACAGATCGTCGAGCGCATCCTCGTTGCATATCTGCGCGACAACCAGCAAAGCTGGGAAGTGCTGCCGGACGGCAGTTCACACCGCATCCGTCCTGCGGAAGGGGAAGAGCCCTTCAACGCGCACAACTACTTCATGACCAATCCGTCACTTTCGGGTAGAGGCAGCGCAGGATCGAGCGAAGCTGACGAGGGATAGCTTGACCCGATATTGGGGCGTCGACGCCGACCCGACCGCTCAGGGGCGCATCAAGGGCGCCCGGCCGGTGGCCGTGCTGGACATCGGCTCGAACTCGGTGCGCCTCGTGGTCTATGAGCGCCATGCGCGGGCGCTGACGACGCTCTACAACGAGAAGGCGGCCTGCGCGCTCGGTCGCGGCATGGCGGCCAATGGCAGGCTGGCCGAGGACGCCATGGAGCGCGCGCTGACCGCGATCCAGCGCTTTGCGCTGGTGACGCGGCTGATGCGGGTGGGGCAGGTGCATATCCTAGCCACCTCCGCCGTGCGCGACGCCGCCAACCGCGACGGGTTCGTGGCGCGGGTCGAAGCGATCATGGAAACGCCGGTGACGGTGCTGAGCGGCCAGGAAGAGGCGCATTTCGGCTCGCTGGGCGTGGAGGCCGGCTGGCCCGATTTCCAGGGCGTGGTGGGCGACCTCGGCGGGGGCAGCCTCGAATTGTCGGCGATCGGCGCCGGCCTCGATGATGGCGGGGAAAGCTTCGAGCTCGGCGTGATCCGGCTGCAGGACGACAGCAATCTCGACCCGGCCAAGGCGGTCTCGATCGTCAAGGGGCGGCTCAAGGAATCCACGCTCAAGGCGCGCAAGCCGGGCGGCATGTTCTGCGCCATCGGCGGCACCTGGCGGACGCTGGCCAAGATTCACCAGAATTTGCGCGGCTATCCGCTGTACATGGTGCAGCATTATCGCGTGCCCGCCGAGGACATGATGAAGCTGTGCGCCGAGATCGTCGCGGCGAATTCGGGCGGCAAGACCTATCCGGGCGCCGAGCATTCGAGCTCGTCGCGGCGCGACCTGGTGCCGTTCGGCGCGGCGGTGATGGGCGAGGTGCTGCGCATCGGCGGCTTTTCGGAAGTCGGCTTTTCGGCGCAGGGTGTGCGCGAGGGGTTTCTCTACGGCCGGCTGGACCCGGCCGAGCGCGGCATCGACCCGCTGGTACAGGGCGCCGAGGAGATGTCGGTGCTGCGCTCGCGCTCGCCGGCGCATGCGCATGATCTGTTCGAGTTCACCTCAAAATATTTCGAAGTCGCAGAGGTCGCCGAAAGCGCTGAGGAATTGCGGCTGCGCCGGGTGGCGAGCCTGATGGCCGATCTGGGCTGGCGCACGCATCCCGACCATCGCGCCGAGCAGAGCATGGATGTGGTGTCCTACGGCGCGCTGACCGGCATCGACCATCCGGGACGGGCCTTTCTCGCCGAGGTGCTGGCGGTACGGTATGCAGGCATCAAGCACAAGGGCGTCGATGCGCCGGTCCTGGCGCTGCTGCCGACCGAGACGGCGCAGCGCGCGCGGCTGATCGGGGCGCTGTACCGCGTCGGCTATCCGATGTCGGCGGCAATGCCCGGGGTGCTGCCGCGTATCAACTTCTCGATCGAGGCCGGGACGCTGTTGCTGTTGCTGCCGGCTGACCTGGCCTTTCTCGACGGCGAGCATCTGCGCTCGCGGCTCGCCCAGTTCGCCGGCCTGGCGGGGCACCGGGCCTCGATGATCGTGATCGCGCGGGCGTAGCGAGAGCTCTTGGATTTGTCACGTTTCCAGCTCAGATCGTCGCGTCGACGAAAGGCAGGACGGGGACCGGGGTGCCGGCGGGCTGGCCGGGGTCGTCCTCGGGCTGGACGATCAGCACATCCGCGTCGGCGAGGGAGCTGAGATGGCCGCTGTCCGTCTCGGATATCGGCTCGACCAGCGTGCCGGCGGGGCCATCGACCAGGCGGGCGCGCTGGAAGTGGCGGCGCGGGCCGTTGGGACCGGTGGGCGCGGCGAGGGGCACCAGACGTCCGGCGTGCTGGGGCAGGCCGAGAAAGGCCCGCACGGCGGGGCGCAGGAAGATGGCGGCGGTGACCAGCGCCGAGACGGGGTTTCCCGGCAGCCCGAAGACCAGCGTGCGGCCGCGCCTGCCGAACATCAGCGGCTTGCCGGGACGCATGCGGATGCGCCAGAAATCGATTGCGACGCCTTCGGCCTCGAGCGCGGGGCGCACGAGATCATGGTCGCCGACGCTGGCGCCGCCCGAGGTGATCAGCATGTCGGGTTCGGAGGCGAAGGCTTTTTGCAGCGCTTCGGACAGCGCCTGAGGGGTGTCGCGGGCGATGCCGAAATCGGCGATCTCGCAGCCATAGGGCGCGAACATGGCGGCGAGCCCGAAACTGTTGGAGGCGACGATCTGGTCGGGGCCGAGCGGGCTGCCGGGCATGACGAGCTCATCGCCCGAGGCGAGCAGCGCGATGCGCGGCGGGCGTGCGGCGGTGATGGTGGCGAGGTTGGCCGAGGCTGCGAGCGACAGCCGGGCCGGCGTCAGCGGGACCCCTGCGGGCACCAGATTCTCGCCTTCACGAAAATCGAAGCCGAGAGGGCGTACGTTGCGGCCGGCTTGCACCGAGGTGGTGAAGCGTACCCTGTCGCCATCACGCTCGGCTTCCTCCTGCATGATGACGGCGTCCGTGCCGGGCGGCAGCGGGGCGCCGGTGAAGATGCGGACTGCCGCGCCTTCGGGGACTGCGCCGGCAAAGCCGGCACCGGCCTGCGACATGCCGACCACTGGCATGGATCGGCCGGGAACCACCGCGGCGGCGGCAACGGCATAGCCGTCCATGGCGCTGGCGGGAAAGGGCGGCTGATCGTGGGTGGCGATGACGGGTTCGAGCAGCACCCGGTCGGCGGCATGGGCGAGCGGCACGGATTGGACATCGGGAGCCGGCACAGCGGCAAGGATGCGGGCTAGCGCGTCTTCGACGGGGAGCAGGCTCATGCCTGGCGCTCGTAGTCGCCGGAGGCGCCACCGGATTTCTCGACCAGACGCAGATCGGTGATCGTCATGCCGCGATCGCGCGACTTCGCCATGTCGTAAAGGGTGAGCGAAGCGACGGAAGCCGCTGTCAGCGCTTCCATTTCGACGCCGGTCCGTCCGGTGGTTTCGGCAGTGGCGCGGATATGGAGGCCGGTGCCGTCGGGCAGGGCGGCGATATCGATGCCGACAGAGGTGAGGGCGATGGGGTGGCAGAGCGGGATAAGCTCGGACGTCTTCTTGGCGGCCATGAGGCCGGCAACGCGAGCGACGGCAAGCGCATCGCCCTTGGCCAGCGCGTTGTCGAGCAGCGCGCGGGCGGTTTCGGGGGTGGTCAGCAATCTGGCTTCGGCGACGGCGCGGCGGCGGGTCTCGGGCTTGCCGGCGATATCGACGATATGCACCTCGCCCTTCGCATCGAGATGGGTCAGGCGATCGTCCCGGGCCATCAGGCCGGCACGTCCTGGCCAGTGAGCAGGGCGCGGGTGGCGGCCTCGACATCGGGCTGGCGCATCAGGCTCTCGCCGATGAGGAAGACGCCGATGCCGGAGTCCTCGAGCTGGCGCAGGTGCTCATGCGTGGCGATGCCGCTCTCGCTGACCAGCAGCCTGTCATCCGGCACGCCCACGGCGAGGTTGGCCGAGGTGTCGAGGCGGGTCTCGAAGGTGCGCAGATTGCGGTTGTTGATGCCGATGAAGGATGCGTCGAGCGCCAAAGCGCGGTCGAGCTCGAGCTGGTCGTGCACCTCGACCAGCGCGTCCATCCCCCAGTCCGCGGCGGCATCGAGCAGGTAGCGCGCTGTGTCGTCACCGATCGCCGCCATGATGACCAGTATGCAGTCGGCGCCCCAGGCACGGGCCTCGGCGACCTGATAGGTCTCGAACAGGAAATCCTTGCGCAGCACCGGCAGGCTGGTGGCGGCGCGCGCCTCGATGAGATAGTCCGCCGAACCCTGGAAGGAGGGGCGATCGGTGAGGACGGAGAGGCAGGCGGCGCCGGCGCGTTCATAGGCGCGGGCGATGGCGACGGGGTCGAAATCGGGGCGGATCAGGCCCTTGGAGGGGCTGGCCTTCTTGACCTCGGCGATCAGGCCGTATTCGCCGGCGGCGCGTTTGGCGCGCAGCGCCTTGACGAAGCCGCGCGGCGGGGTCTGGTCATGCGCTTGGGCGACCACCTCGGCCCAGGGGCGCATGGTCTTGGCGGCGGCGATCTCCTCGCGCTTATAGGTCTCGATCTGCTTGAGGATGTCGGTCATTGGGCAGTTCCGTTGGATATGGCGACCAGCCGATCGAGCGTGGCGCGTGCGGCGCCCTCGTCGATCTGACGGGCCGCCAGCGCCACGCCGGCGCGCAGATCGCCGACACGGTCGGCGACCACGAAGGCGGCGGCGGCGTTGAGCAGCACGATGTCGCGATAGGCGCCGGCCTCGCCGTCGAGGACGCCGCGCAGGCGGACGGCGTTGTGCGCGGGGTCGCCGCCGATAAGATCGGAAAGCGGCCAGCGGGGCAGGCCGGCCTGTTCCGGGGTGATGTCGAAGCTGCGCAGATCACCGCGATCGATCTGGGCGACGAAGGTGGGGCCGGTGACGGTGATCTCGTCGAGCCCGTCCGAGCCATGCACTACCCACGCCTTGACGGCGCGGTTGGCGAGCAGGGCGGCGGCGACGGGCTCGGCCCATTGCCGGTCGTAGACGCCGAGCAGGTAGCGCTGGACGCCGGCCGGATTGGCCTGCGGCCCGAGCAGGTTGAACATGGTGCGCACGCCCATCTCCATGCGCGAGGGGCCGACATGGCGCAGCGCGGGATGGTGGGCGGGGGCGAACATGAAGCCGATGCCGGCCTCGGCGAGGCAGCGCGCGATTTCGGCGGGGGTGAGGTCGAGCTTGACGCCGAGCGCCTCGAGCACCTGCGAAGCGCCGGATTTCGAGGACAGGGCGCGGTTGCCGTGCTTGGCGACCGGCACGCCGGCCGCGGCGACGACCAGAGAGGTCGCCGTCGAGATGTTGAGCGTGCCGACGCCATCGCCGCCGGTGCCGACGATGTCGATGGCGTTCTCCGGGGCTTCGACCGGCACCATGCGGGCGCGCAGGATGGAGACGGCGGCAGCGATCTCGCCCACGGTCTCGCCCTTGACGCGCATGCCCATCAGGAAGGCGGCGATCTGGCTCGGGGTCGCCTCGCCATCCATGATGGTGTTCATCACCGCGCGCATCTCCTCGCCGGTGAGGTTCTGGTGGACGGCGATCTTTTCGAGGGCTTCGCGAATGTTCATCAGGCTGCTTTCCGCTGGCCGAAGTCGCGCAGGATGGTGAGGAAGTTCTGCAAGAGCGCGTGCCCGTTCTCGGAAGCGATGCTTTCGGGGTGGAACTGCACGCCATGCAGCGGCAGCGACCGGTGCTGCAGGCCCATGATCACGCCGTCGTCGGACTTCGCGGTGATCTCGAGATCGGCGGGCAGGGTTTGTTCGCGCACCAGCAGCGAGTGGTAACGCGTGGCGGTGAAGCCGGAATTGAGGCCGCGGAACAGTCCCTTGCCGGTGTGCTCGATGCGGCTGGTCTTGCCGTGCATCAGGGTCGGCGCGCGCTCGATCTCGCCGCCCATGGCCTGGCCGATGGCCTGATGGCCGAGGCAGACGCCGAGGATCGGGATGTCGGACTTGAAGCGCTCGATGGCCGCGAGGCAGATGCCGGCTTCGGACGGAGTGCAGGGGCCGGGCGAGAGCACGATGCCGCCCGGCGCCAGCGCGGCGATGCCGTCGAGATCGATCCGGTCGTTGCGCCGCACCTCGATATCGGCGCCGAGCTCGCCGAGGTAATGGACGAGATTGTAGGTGAAGCTGTCGTAGTTATCGATGACGAGAAGCTGTGTCATTGGCCGATTCCCGCTTCGCCGGCATAGCGCAAGGCCTCCTCGGCGGCGCTGAACAGGGCGCGGGCCTTGTTCTCACATTCGAGCTGCTCGAGTTTGGGCTGGCTGTCGGCGACGATGCCGGCGCCGGCCTGCACATAGACCTTGCCGTCGCGCACGATGGCGGTGCGCAACACGATGCAGGTGTCCATGGTGCCGTCGGCGCCGAAATATCCGACGCAGCCGCCATAGATGCCGCGCTTCGACTTTTCCAGTTCCTCGATGATCTCCATGGCCCGCACCTTGGGGGCGCCGGAAACCGTGCCGGCGGGAAAGCCGGCGGCGAGGGCGTCGACGAAATCGTTGCGCGGGTCGAGCTCGCCGATCACGTTGGAGACGATGTGCATGACGTGCGAATAGTATTCGAGAAAGAACCTATCCGTCACCTTGACGGTGCCGATCTTCGCCACGCGCCCGACATCGTTGCGTCCGAGATCGAGCAGCATCAGGTGCTCGGCGAGCTCCTTGGGGTCGGACAGCAGTTCCTCGGCCAGCTCGCGGTCGCGGGTCGGCGTCGCACCGCGCTTGCGGGTGCCGGCGATGGGGCGGATGGTGACCTCGCCATCCTGCACGCGCACCAGGATCTCTGGGCTCGAGCCGGCGACCGAGAAGCCGCCGAAATCGAGGAAGTACATATAGGGCGAGGGATTGGTTCGGCGTAGGGCGCGGTAGAGCGCGGTCGCCGGCAGGCTGAACCCGGCCTCGAAACGCTGGCTGAGCACCACCTGGAAGATGTCGCCGGCGCGGATATATTCCTTGGCGCGCTCGACCATCTGCCGATACTCGTCGACCGAGGTGTTGCTGGTCACCTCGACCGGGGCGAGGTCGGTGGCGGCGCTGGAGGGCGGCAGCGGGGCGCTGAGCCGCAGCGTGGCGTCCTCGATGCGGGCATTGGCGGCTTCGAGCGCCTGGCGGGCGGTGATGCCCTCGCGCGGATAGACGGGCGCGGTGAAATAGAGCTCGTCCTTGAGCGTGTCGAAGATGGCCAGCAGGCCCGGGCGGATCAGAATGGCCTCGGGCAAGCCGAGCACGTCGGGCTGGATGTCGGGCAGCACCTCCATCTGGCGCACCATCTCATAGCCGAGATAGCCGTAGATGCCGGCCGATTGCGGCGGCAGGCCGGAGGGCATGGCGATGTGCGATTCCGTGACCAGCGCGCGCAGGGAATCGAGCGGGTTTCCCGGCAGCGCCTCGAAGGCGTCGGGGTCGGTCGCCGCCTGGCGGTTGAGGCTGGCCTTGCCGTCCGCGACCTTGAGGATCAGGTCGGGCTGGGTGCCGATGATCGAATAGCGCCCGCGCATCGAGCCGCCCTGCACGGATTCGAGCAGGAAGGTGTTGGCGCGGCCTTCGGCGAGCTTGAGATAGGTGCCGATGGGCGTTTCGAGGTCGGCGACGATGCGCCGCCAGACGAGCTGGGCCTCGCCCCGCTCATAGGCTTCGGCGAACCGTCGATGAAGATCCTCGCCCATCGGCTTTCCCAGAGTTGCTGGCCTAGAGTTGCTGGCCGGAAATCAGTGTGAGCGCCTGCTGCAGGGCGCCCTGGTTGACGCGCAGCCCGGCGGCGATGCGCACGGAGAGCACGAATTCCTCGAGCAGGTTGCGCTGCGCGTCGGCGGCGAGCGCCTGGCGGATCGCGGGGTCGAGCGCGTCTTCGCCGGCCGGGGTGACGGTGGTGACCTCGAACACGACATATTCGCCGGCCTCGTTGACGGCCGAGCCGACATGATCCTCGCCGCCGGCGAAGACGGCATTGGCGACGGTGGCGTCGATCGGCGTGCCGGTCTCGCCCTGGCGGGTGAAGGGCTGCGAGAGCTGGGTGAACTGGCTGGTCTCGAGGGCGATGTCGGCGAGGTTCTCGCCGGCTTCGAGGCGTTCGACCATGCGCGCCGCGTAGTCGGAGACGGCGGCCTGGGTAGCATCGGCGGTCCAGGCGGCGGCAACCTCGTCGCGCACCTCGTCCAGCGTCCGGTCTCGGGCAGGGGCGATGGCGCCGAGCTCGAAGAAGACATTGGAGGTGCCGGCGATGGAAACGGCGGGGGTCAGCGTGCCTTCCCGTGCCGCGAAGACGGCGCTGGTCACGCGCTGGCGGGCGTCGGCGGGCAGGGTCGCGACGGCTTCAAGCTCGATGCCGGAAGAGGTGAGGTCGATGCTTTCGAGCGGGATGTCGAAGCGCTCGGCGATCTCGTCGAGCGGACGGAAGGCGGCGCGCAGTTCCTCAACCTGATCGAGGATTTCGGCATAGTTGCGGCGGGCCTCGGCTTCGGCCAGCTCGGCGGCGAGGCGTTCGGAAACATCTTCCAGCGCCGGGGTGCCGCCCGGCTCGACGGCCGAGACATAAACGGCGCGGCGGCCGGCGACGCCGTCGATCACGGCGAAGGTGCCGGGCTCGAGGCCGAAGGCGGTCGCGGCGAGATTGGCGTCGGTCAGCTCGGCCCGGGCCCGGGTGCCGATCTGGCTCGGGGTCAGGCCGGCTTCGGCCGCCAGTTCCGCGAAGCCGCGGTTCTCGGCCTGGCCGAGGGTGAAGGCGTCCTCCTGCTCGGGGGTGAGCAGCACCTGCTGGATGGTGCGGCGCTCTGGAACCGTCAGCGACGCGCTGGTCTGCTCGTAGCGCGCGGCGATATCCTCAGGCGCGATCTCGATACCGGCGGCGACGGTCTCGGGGGTGAGCACCAGAAGGTCGATGCTGCGCGTTTCGAGGGAGCGGAACTCGGCCTGGTTCTCGGCGAGGTAGGCGGCGAGCTCCGCTTCGTCCGGCTCGGCGGGCGAGGGGACGCTGATCGGGTTGACGACCAGATAGTCGATGATGCGGCGGTCGGCGATATAGCCGGCCAGCAGCGAAGCCGAGGTGTCGTTGATCACCGGGCTGCCGAACAGCGCGGCGCTGAGCTGTTCTCTGCCGGCGATGCGGCCCTGCTCGGCGAAATACTCGGCCTCGGTCATGCCCGAAAAGCGCAGCACCTGGGTGAAGCGCTGCGCATCGAAGGTGCCGAGGGTGCCGCCGAAATTGGGATCCTGGCGCACCATGATGGCGAGGCGCTGGTCGGACACGCCGAGCCCGAGCCGCCGGCCGAGATCATCCAGCGCGGCTTCGCGCGCCATGCTCTCGAGCACGGAGCCGGGAATGCCGAAGGCCGTAGCCTGCTCGGGGGTCGGCACCGAGCCGAACTGCTGGGAGAAATTGCTCAGCGCGTTCTGATAGGCGCGGCGGAACTCGAGGCTCGATATCTCCTCGTCGCCGACCCGGGCCACGGTGGCGTTCCCCAGATCGAAGAACACATTGTTGATGCCAAAGCCGGCGACGCCGACAAGCATTACGGCGCCAAGTATCTTGCCGGGCACCGTTTTTGCGAAGTTGCGCAAACCATCGAGCATATAATGCGTTTCCGTTGGGTCGGGGTGCGCGTTTGGGCGCGCATCTCGTTTGAAGGACGGCTTTTGCAGACCAAGCCGGTAAAGCTTTGCCCCGCAAGGCGCTAGATACTAGACAGGGTCATAACGGCGCCGCAAGGCGCGATGGCAGCCGGGTTAGGCCATGTGCCAGCCCCGCGCAAGAGGCAGGACGGAAGCGATGCAAACAATCACCCCTCTCATC
>JAEWHZ010000157.1 GCA_023387585.1 Pseudomonadota bacterium | reverse complement strand
GGGTGTGCGGGTATTCAGGTGATGGCGGGCTGCAAACGGCACTTTTCTGCGCTTCCGGTGCTCACCTACCCGAAAGTAGGCTGCGCTCCGGTTCTCGAAAAGCACCGTTTTCGCCACGCCCTGACCTGAATCCCCACACACCCCCGGTCGACGCGAACGGAAGGTCTTCGAGGGTCATTTCGCTGCAACGGCGAAATGGCCCTCTGACTTTTCCGACGCATTTGCCAACCGCAAACCGGGAAACGCTCCGACATGCACGACTGCGACGCGGACGGGCTGCCGATCCCGTGGGACGAGGGCGCGGTGGTGCTGGAGGACGCAACGCTCGACCGCGCCGCGCCGCTTGTCTGGGCGCGGCGGGCGGTGGCCGCCTTTCATGCCTGGCAGGCCGACGCGATCGTGGTCGAGACCAATCAGGGCGGGGAGATGGTGCGCGCGGTGCTGGCGCAGGTCGATGCCGCGGTGCCGGTGCGCAGCGTGACGGCGAGCCGGGGCAAATGGCTGCGCGCCGAGCCGGTGGCGGCGCTCTACGCCCGTGGGCTGGTGGGGCATCGGCCGGGGCTGACGGCGCTGGAAGACGAATTATGCGCCTTCGGCGCCGACGGGCTGGCGGACGGGCATTCGCCCGACCGGGTCGACGCATTGGTGTGGGCACTGAGCGAACTGATGCCGGCCGGCGCCAATCCGCGCCTGCGGGGTCTGTGAAGGAGACGAGATGGCGAACTGGTTCGACAGGCTGCTGCGGCGCGATGCCGGAACGCCGCCGGAAGCCAAGCAGACCGGGGGACACATGCTGGTCAGTTTGAGCCAGCTGCGCGAGGCGAGCTGGTCGGGGCGCGGCTTTTCGAGCCTCGTCGGCTCGGGTTTCGCACGCAATCCGGTGGTCTATCGCTGCGTGCGGCTGATCGCCGAGGCGGCGAACCGCGTGCCCTGGTGCGCGGTGGCGGACGGGCGGCGGACGACGGAGCATCCCTTGCTGGCGCTGCTGGCGCGGCCCAACCCGCACCAGTCGGGCGGGGAATTGTTCGAGGCGGTGTTCGCCTATCTCCAGACGGCGGGCAACGCCTATCTGGTGCCGGACGAGACCGAGATCGAGATCCTGCGCCGGCTGTCGGCGATCTCCCCGATCCGCGCCATCGCCGGGGTGCGCCAGGTTTCGGGCGCGGTCTACAAGCGGCCGATCTCGGTGACCGGGCCGGCGACGGGCTGGGTGGGCGAGACGGCGGCGCGGCCGCAGACGGCGAGCCAGCAGCTCGACGAATTGAGCTATCCGACCATGGAGCTCTACGCCATGCCGGCGGCGACCTCGGCCTTTCTCGAGGACGCGGCGGTGGATGTGGGCCAGTGGATCGCCGAGGAGATCGACACGGCCTTCGCCGCGCAGGAGACCACGGCTTTCGTGAGCGGCAACGGGGTCAACAAGCCGACCGGGTTCCTCACCGGCGCCAAGGTGGCTGAGGCCGATTGGGAGTGGGGCAAGCTCGGCTATGTGGCGAGCGGCGTCGATGGCGGGCTGCCGGCGGTGAACGGGCCGGACGTGCTGATCGACCTGGTGCATAGCCTCAAGGCCGGGTATCGCCAGAATGCGAGCTGGGTGATGAACCGCGGCACGCAAGGCACGATCCGCAAGCTCAAGGACGCGGACGGCAACTATATCTGGCACCCGGCCAATGCGCCGGACGGGCGCGCGAGCCTGTTGGGCTTCCCGCTGGTCGAGGCCGAGGACATGCCAGATATCGCGGCGGATTCGTTCTCGATCGCCTTCGGGGATTTCAGGCGCGGCTATCTGATCGTCGACAGGCGCGGGGTGTCGATCCTGCGCGATCCGTTCTCGGCCAAGCCCTATGTGCTGTTCTACACCACCAAGCGCGTGGGCGGCGGCATCGCCGACTATGCGGCGATCAAGCTGCTGAAGTTCTCGGAAGAATAGTCTTCCGAGGCGCGTTTCCGGACGCAAAACCGGCGTCCACTTTTGCTGGAAACGCTTGAATCCGGCGCGGCGGCTCTCGCCGCGCCGGGCACCCCTTTTCGAATCCGGACATCGTCATGACCCGCATCCAACTGGCCGGACCGCCCGGCGAGGCGATTTCGCTCGCCGAGGCGAAAGCCTATCTCAAGATCGAGGACGAGGCCGAGGACGGGCTCATCGAGGCGCTGATCGTCGCGGCGCGGCTGCATTGCGAGGCGGTGGCCGGCATCGCGCTGATGAGCCAGAGCTGGCGGCTGGTGCTGGACGAGCTGCCCGGCGACGGGGTGATCGCGCTGCCGGTGACGCCGTTCCAGAGCCTGAGCGCCATCACCGTGTTCGACGAATACGGCGATCCGCAGGAGCTGGCGATTGCGGGGGTGCTGGAGGGGCCGGATCGGCTGGTGCTGCCAAGGGCGTTGTTCGCGGGTGTGACGCCACGCGCGCGGCAGGGAGTCGAGATCGACTATGTCGCCGGCTATGGCGACGATCCCGAGGATGTGCCGGCGGGGCTGAAACAGGCGCTGATGGTGCTGGTGGGGCACTGGTACGAGAACCGCACGGCGGTGGTGGTGGCCGGCAGCGGGGCGGTGGTGCCGCTGGGGTTCGACGCGCTGGTGGCG
>JAEWHZ010000115.1 GCA_023387585.1 Pseudomonadota bacterium | reverse complement strand
GGGCTGGGGGCGATGACGGGGTTTGCGGGCGGGGGGGGGCGCGATGCGTTGGGCACGGTGATCCTCGAGGGGCTGGGGGGGGGGGGGGTCGACCTGGCGCTGGTGCGGCGCGTGGAGCGGCCGACGGGGACGGCGTTCGTCGCCTATGACGGTGTGGGCGGGCGGGAGTTCGTGTTCAACATCGCCCATTCGGCGGCGGCACTGCTGCCGGAGGCGGAGGCGATCGCGGCGGGATTTTCGCGCGCCGGCGTGGGGGTGGTGCATATTTCGGGCTCGACGCTGGGCGATCCGGATATGCGGCGCACGGCGCTGGCGGTGTGCCGGGCGCACAAGGCGGGGGGCGGGGCGATTTCCATCGACCCCAATGTGCGCGCGGAACTGGTGGCGGATGCGGGCTATGGGCGCGATCTGGCGGAGCTTGTGGGCGCGGCGGATTACGTGCTGCCCAGCGACGCGGACGCGGAAATGCTGTTTCCGGGCGAGGATTTTGCCACTTATGCCGGGCGGCTGATCGCGGGCGGGGCGCGGGTGGTGGCGCTGAAGCGCGGCGAGCGCGGGGCGCGGGGGGTGACGGCGGATGGGGAGAGCGTCGATATCAGCGGGCACAAGGTGACGGTGGCCGATCCGACCGGGGCGGGGGACTGCTTTTGCGGCACGCTGGTGGCGGCGCTGGCGGGGCTGGGAAAGGGGTTCGGCGAGGCGATGCTTCTGGCCAATGCGGCGGGGGCGCTGGCGGTGCAGAAGGTGGGGCCGATGGAGGGGAATTCCGACCTGCCGACGCTGATGCGGTTTCTGGAGGGGCGGGGATGAGCGTGTTGGGTCAGATCGCGCGGCGCAACCGGGCGGGGGAGGCTTTGGGGCTGCCGAGCTGGTGCACGGCGCATAAGGAGACGCTGGCGGCAATTCTTCAAACCTATCGCGACGACGACGCGCCGGTGCTGATCGAGGCGACCTGCAACCAGGTGAACCAGTTCGGCGGCTATACCGGCATGACGCCGGCGGATTTTCGCGCGTTCGTGGAAAAACTGGCGGACGGGGCGGGGGTTGGGGGCGGGCGGATCGTCTTCGGGGGGGACCATCTGGGGCCGAATCCGTTCACGCGCGAACCAGCGGTGGCGGCGATGGACAAGGCCTGCCGCATGGTGGCGGATTACGTGGCGGCGGGGTTTTCGAAAATCCATCTCGATGCGTCGATGGCCTGCGCCGACGATGCGGCGCTGGACGATTTCACGCGGGCCGACCGGGCGGCGCGACTATGCGCGGCGGCGGAGGGGGCGGCGGGGGGACGACGGCTGGACTATGTGATCGGCACCGAGGTGCCGATGCCGGGCGGGGAAACCAGCGCCGAAGCAAAGGTGGCGGTGACGCGGCCGGAGGCGGTGGCGGCGATGGTCGAGATGCACCGCGAGGCGTTTGCCCGGCACGGGGTGGGCGGCGCGTTCGAGCGGGTGGTGGCGGCGGTGGTGCAGCCGGGGGTGGATTTTTCCAACGCCTCGGTGCTGGAGTTCGCGCCGGAACAGGCGGCGGGGCTTTCGGAAAGTCTCGAGAATCTGCCGGGGCTGGTGTTCGAGGCGCATTCGACGGATTACCAGAGCGAGGATGCGCTGCGCGCGCTGGTGAGGGCGGGGTTCGCCATTCTCAAGGTGGGGCCGGAGCTGACCTTCGCCTTCCGGCAGGCGGCGCTGGCGCTGGAAGGAATAGAGCGCGAGCTGCGGGTGGCGGAGCCTTCGAATCTGCGCAAGGCGCTGGAGGCGGCCATGGACGCGGAGCCGGGGCACTGGAAGCCCTATGTCGCGGTCGGGGAGGGGCGGCTGTTCGGGCTGTCGGACCGGGTGCGGTATTATTGGAGCGTGCCGGCGGTGCGGGCGGCGCTGGGGCGGCTGTTCGCCAATCTCGACGGCGCGGACATACCGGCCGGATTGTGGGCGCAGGCGGGGTTCGGGGCGGTGGAAAGCGTGCCGCAGCGGCCGGGGGCGGCGCTGGTCGGGCAGGCCGTGGGCGCGGTGGTCAGGCGCTATCGCCGAGCTTCAGGGCAGTGACGTCGAACTCGGCGTGATGGGCGAGGGCGGCGGCGCCGATGGCGACCTCGAAGCTGCCGATGCGCGACACGACGAGACGCGGCGCCTGCATGCCGGGCACGATGCGGCGCGCGATCTCGGGGCCGATGCGGGCGACGATGCCGTCGAGCAGCGGCAGCATCTGCCCGCCCAGAACGATGCGCTCGGGGTTGAAGGCGTTGGCGAGGGTGACGAGCCCGTCGCGCAGATGGTCGGCGAGGCGGTCGCGGGCGGCGATGGCATCGGGCCTGCCGGCGGCGATGTCCTCGGCGATGCGCAGCGGCAGGGCGGTGGCCGGATCGGCGCCGGCATAGCGGGCGAGTGCGGCGAGATTGACGAAGGTTTCGAGGCATCCGACCTGGCCGCAACTGCACACCGGGCCGGTTTCGGCGATGCGGACATGGCCGAATTCGGCGCCGAGCCCGGAGGCGCCGCGCAACAGGCGTCCGTCGAGGATGACGGCGCCGCCGCAGCCGGTGCCGAGCTTGAGATAGACCATGACCCCGCGCCCGGTCTCCGGCTCGGCATAGACATGGCCGAAGGCGCCGGCATTGGCGTTGTTCTCGAGATGGACGGGCAGGGGCAGGGCGGCGGCGAGCAGGGGCGCGAGGTCGAGATCGCGCCAGCCGAGAATGGGCAGATTGACCACATGGCCATCGGCGCGCACGAGGCCCGGCACGGTGACGCCGGCGGCGCGGACCCGCCCGGCCCAGGGCCGCTGGGCCAGCAGGGTGCCGGCGCGGGCGGCGATGGCGGCGACGACTTTTTTGGGGGCGTCCTCGCGGGCGAAGGCTAGGCTGTCGGTGGTGACGGGGCGCGCGGCGAGGTCGAGCATGGCGAGGCGGACGATGCCGACGCCGATCTCGATGCCGAGGAAATAGGCGCCATAGGGCGCCAGCGCCACGGCGATGCCGGGCCGGCCGACCTCGCGCGGGGTGTCGCTGATCTCCGGCGCCTCGACCACGAGCCCGCGCGCCATCAGATCGTCGACCACGCCGCTGACGGCGGCGCGGGTGAGCTTCAAACGGCGCGCGATCTCGGCGCGCGCCAGCGGGCCGGAAATGCGGATCAGCCCGATCAGCCGCCGCTCGTTGATGTGCCGCACCAATGCCTGAGTGACCATGACACGCCTTTAACGCCACTTGACCGCGCGCTGAAGTGCCTATTATGTAAACGGACTGAACAAATAGGGGAAGCGCCATGCCGGGCAAGCAGGATCGCCGCGTGCGGGTGGGGGTGCTGGGCTGCGGGCCGATCGCGCAGGCGGCGCATTTCGAGAGCTGCACCAAGGCGCGCAATGCCGAGCTTTTCGCCATTTGCGACGTGGCCGACGATCTGCGCGAGCGCATGGCGGCGACGCATGCGCCGGAAAAGCAGTTCGCGCGCTATGAGGACATGCTGGCCGACCCCGAGCTCGATGCGGTGATCGTCGCGACGGCCGACGCCTTCCATGTCGAGGCGGCGCGCATGGCGCTGGAGGCGGGCAAGCACGTTCTGGTGGAAAAGCCGCTGGCCGACGATATCGAGGCGGCGGAATCGCTGCGCGGGCCGCTGGCGGCGTCGGAAAAACTGCTGCAGGTGGGGCATATGAAGCGGTTCGACGCCGGGCTGGAGGCGGCGAAGGCGTTCATCGACGAGGGGATGGGGGAGATCGCGGCGCTCAAGGCCTGGTATTGCGATTCGACGCATCGCTATCCGATGACCGACGCGGTGCAGCCGCTGATGGTCAGATCGGCGCGGGCGAAAAAGCCGGCAGCGGACCCCAAGGCCGATCTCGACCGCTATTACATGCTGGCCCATGGCAGCCATCTGGTGGACACGGCGCGGTTCTTCGCCGGAGATATCGTCGCCGTCGATGCGCGGCTGTCGCATCGGGCGAGCATGCATTGCTGGTTCGTCGACGTCGAATTCGCTTCCGGAACGCTGGGCCATCTCGACCTGACGGTGGCGGTGCGCATGGACTGGCACGAGGGCTTCCAGATCTACGGCGAGAACGGCTCGGCGATCGGCAAGACCTATAACCCCTGGTACTACAAGACCTCGGAGGTCGATATCTTCGAGGAGGCGACGGGCGCGAGCCGGCGGGTGCTGGGGGCGGACGGGCATTTCTACCGCCGCCAGCTCGAAGGGTTGTGCGACAGCATTCTCGATGGGGCGCCGCAGACCGGCGCGACGCTGGAGGACGGCATCGCCTCGGTGCGGGCCATGGTCGCCATCGCCGCCTCGGCGCGCGAGGGGCGGCCGGTGCGGCTCGACGCGGTGGGCGGGGCGCTGTGATGCGCGAAGAAATCGGCATTTTCGCCAAGACCTTTCCCGGTAGCGATCCCGACACGGTGCTGGGGGCGGTGAAGGCGGCGGGGTTTTCGGGCGCGGCCTACAACATGGCCTGCTCGGGGCTGGCCTCCATGCCCGATGCGGTGCCGGACGAAGTCGCCGATGCGGTGCGGGTGGCGGCGGAGACGCATGGCGTTGCCGTGGTCGGTCTGTCGGCGACCTACAACATGATCCATCCCGATATGGCCGTGCGCGAGGCGGGGATGCGGCGGCTGGCGGTGCTGGCCGGGGCGGCGCCGAGGATCGGCACGCGGCTGCTGACGCTGTGCACCGGCACGCGCGACCCCGACGACCAGTGGCGGGCGCATCCGGACAATACCTTGCCCGAGGCGTGGCGCGACCTGCTGGTGGAGATGGAGAAGGCGGTGGAAATCGCCGAGCGCTTCGACGTGAAGCTGGGGATCGAGCCGGAATTCGCCAATGTGGTGCGCGACGCGGCGGCGGCGCGAAAGCTGTTCGATACGCTGGGAACGGACCGGCTGGTGGCGGTGCTCGATCCGGCCA
>JAEWHZ010000046.1 GCA_023387585.1 Pseudomonadota bacterium | reverse complement strand
CAGACGCTCGGCATGCGCCTGATCAAGAAGACGGTGAACCAGGACGACACCACGGCCTATCACCTGTTCTATGGCGACGGCGTTGCCTCGCCCGGTGCCGATCTGACCTTTTTCGACTTTCCCACCGGCCCCGAAAAGCGCGGCACGCATTCGGTCGCCCGCACCGGGCTGCGCGTCGACAGCGAGGATTCGCTCAATTGGTGGAAGGAGCATCTGCAGACGCACGGCGTCGGCACCAGCGCCATCAAGGAGCGCTTCGGCCATCTCTCGCTCGACTTCGAGGATTTCGAGGGCCAGCGCTTCCGGATGGTCATCGACCCCGTCAACACGGTGGTGCCCTGGCACAAAAGCCCAGTGCCCGCCGAGCGCCAGATCATCGGCCTCGGCCCCATCACCCTGTCGGTGCCGCGTCTCGATCGGACCAAGGCGGTGCTGGAGCAGGTGATGAACATGCGCGAGGTGCGCCAATACGCCAATGCCGACAATTCCGGCCCGGTGCATGTGTTCGAGATGGGTCCGGGCGGCCCGGGGGCGGAGCTCCATGTCGCGGTGCAGCCGCATCTCGGCCCGGTGCGCCCCGGCGCCGGCGGCGTGCATCATGTCGCCTTCCGCACGCCGGACAAGGACACGCTGCGCGAATGGATCGCCCATGTGAACGGCTTCGGCATCCGCTCGAGCGGCGAGGTCGAGCGCTTCTACTTCACCTCGCTCTATTTCCGCGAGCCGAACGGCATCCTGTTCGAGCTGGCCACCGACGAGCCCGGCTTCGCCACCGACGAGCCGATGGAGAGCCTGGGGGAAACCCTGTCGCTGCCTCCCTTCCTCGAGCCGCGCCGGGCCTCGATCGAGGCGAACCTGAAGCCGCTGGAATAGGCAAAAGGAGGCGGAGTAAGACTCCGCCTCCTTCTCTTTCCGGGGGCACACCGTCCACCCACCCCTTCTGATGTCACCCCGGCGCAGGCCGGGGCCTATCTCCAACACCATCCCCAGCCGCAATGACGCTCCAACCGCGCCCCCTCGCGATGGCCCCCGGGCCTTCGCCCGGGGTGACATTTTGCGTGTTCGTGCTCTCGCTGTGGGTTCATGATACAGCCTACTGCAACAAGCTGCGCACGATCCCCACCAGCCCGACGAACTCGGCGCGATAGCCGCCTTCATCCGCCCCTCGTGCGTCGCGGGCCAGAGTTTCGATCTCGGCCCAGTCCATGCCGGTACCATAGACCGAGCCCTTGAGGCGCTGGCCGAAGGCGGCGACGGCGGCGGCGAAGCGCAGATCGGCGTCGGCCGCATCGAAGCTGTCGGCCATCACCTCGCGGCCGACCGGTTGCTCGATCAGCGCGCTGACATCGCCATCGGGCTCCTTGTAGCGGATGCGCACGAAGCCGATCTCGTCGGACGCCTCGATCTCGCTCGTGCCGGTGCCGTAGCGCAGCGGCTCGACCAGTTGCGAGCCCGAGCCCACCGGGGTGATCTCGTAAAGCGCCGTCACCGCATGGCCGGCCCCGATCTCGCCGGCATCGACGGCGTCGTTGTTGAAATCCTCGCGGTTGAGCGCACGCGTCTCGTAGCCGATCAGCCGGTATTCGGCGATCACGGCCGGGTTGAACTCGACCTGGATCTTGACGTCCTTGGCGATGGTCTCGAGCTGGCCGCCCAGCTCTTCCACCAGTACCTTGCGGGCCTCGCGGAAGTCGGAGATGTAGCTGGCGGTGCCGTTGCCGGCCTGGGCCAGCGCCTGCATGGTGTTGTCGGCCAGATTGCCCATGCCGAAGCCGAGCACCGACAAAAACACCCCGCTTTCGCGCTGGCGGGAAATGAAGCGCTCGAGCTCGGTTGGGTCGGAGATGCCGACATTGAAATCGCCATCCGTCGCCAGCATCACGCGGTTGATGCCGCCCTCGACGAACCCCTCTTCGGCCAGCTGGTAGGCGAGCGCGATGCCCTCGGCGCCCGCCGTCGAGCCGCCGGCCGAAAGCTGGTCCAGCGCCGCGAGGATCTTCGCCTTCTCGCGCGCCGAGGTCGGCTCCAGCACCACGCCGGCCGAGCCCGCATAGGTGACGATGCTGACCGTGTCGTTGTCCGAAAGCTGGTCGATCATCAGCCGGAAGGCCCGCTTGAGCAGTGGCAGACGGTCCGGCCCCTCCATCGAGCCCGAGCTGTCGATCAGCAGCACGATATTGCTGGCCCTATCGACCGCCTCGGTCGGCGCTTGGCCCTGGATGCCGATGCGCAAAAGCTGCGTGCCCGGATTCCACGGCGTCGGCGCACCCACGACGTCGACGGCGAAGCGCTCGTCGCCGGTCGGCGCCGGGTAGTCATAGGCGAAGTAATTGATCAGCTCCTCGATGCGCACCGCATCGGCCGAAGGCACCAGGCCGTCCTCCAGCATGCGCCGCACATAGGAGTAGGACGCCGTGTCGACATCGATCGAGAAGGTCGAAACCGGCTGCTCGGCCACCGCGGTGACGCGCGATTCCGCAAAACTCTCGAAGCGGTCGCCCGGCGGGGCGAAATGTTCGTAGGACGGCGCGCGACTGGTCGAAAGACTGTCGTTGAACATCACGCCGCCGGTCGGCGCGGCGTGCATCGATTGCTGCGCATAGTCCATCGCCATCGGCGCCGGCGCGCCCATCGGCACGGCGGAGGGCATGGCGGGCGGCGGGGCGACCTCCTGCGGCCGCGCAAAGCTGTCGATCGGTGCCGGCCCGGCGTTCTCACGCTCGGCCTGCATCGGTTCCGGCTGCGACGCCGGCGAGCTTGCGGTTTCGACCGGTTCCGGCACAAGCGGCCCGGAGAACGGCGCGCGGTTGAGCGCCGTAGTCGAATAAAGCTGCACACCGAGTGCGAAGACCAGCAGCGCGACGGCGCTGGTGCCGAGGGGGATGCGAATGTCCATGGCCCGAAACCCTTTCCAACTGGCAATGATGTCCCTTGGACGCCAGCGCCGCGGACGGGCTTGGGGTGCGGATTGAAATTCTTCGTCGAAGGCGCGCCGTGCCGCATCGAGGGCGCGCGCACGCGCCTCCGGGCTCGTGGGGGGAGCGTCGCCGGCCAAAGCCTTCAGGCGGCTTTCGAGATCGTCCGCGCTCATAACAGGCCTTTCAG
The DNA here is from genome assembly GCA_023387585.1 of Pseudomonadota bacterium. GTDB lineage: Bacteria > Pseudomonadota > Alphaproteobacteria > Rhizobiales > Devosiaceae > Devosia. The sequence continues at coordinate 7,703 of JAEWHZ010000046.1, read as the reverse complement.
GGTCTTCTTGGCCTGGTGGATGTGCCAGGCCACGGTATCGGGTTTGCAGTTCAGGATCTCGCCCGCCTCCGCATGGCTCAGTTCCTCGGCATAAACCAGCAGCACGGCATCGCGCTGCTGCGGCGAAAGCTTGCGCACAGCCGCCCACATCTGAGCTTGCATCACGCTCGCTTCCTGCCCCGGCGGATCGCTCTTTTCGCTCACCAGCGCCAGATTGGCCGTTGCGCGCCGCGCCCGGCTGCCGCTGCGCTGGAAATCGTGCACCGTGTTGAGCGTGATGCGATAGAGCCAGCTCTTCAGCGAGGCCCTGCCGTCGAAACCGGCGATGGCGCGGGCGAACTTGATGCACACCTCCTGGGCGATGTCCTCGGCATCGGCGGCACTGTCGCACCAGCGCCGCGCAACGCGGTGGATCATGTCGTAGTTCAGCGTAACCAGCCGGGCGAAGGCGGCGCGGTCGCCCTGCCGGGCGCGCGTCAAATCGTCGGCATCACTGTCACGTTCGGCCATGGCGGCCCCGGCTGGCATTGGCGCTTTGCCTCCGACTGTATCGCACACGGGCGCCGCCCGAAGGTCGACGCATGTCCTGTCAGGGTAGGACGCCGCAGCGCCGGCCGGGCTTGGGGTGCGGCGACGATTTTTCCGCCCCACGGTTGGCATCGCCGCGTTGCGGGCCTAGAGTGTTTCCAGCAAAAGTGGTTATCACTTTTGCGGTTCGGAAACGCGACTAAATAAGAACTTGGAGCTCTTGTTCTGATTCAATCAGAACAAGAAACGCTTTAAGTCGAGGGCTGTGACAGCCCCGAGGCCAGCCCGATGAGCACCGACACCCCGCCCCCGAACAACCGCGGCCGCATCCTGCTTCTCGTCCTCGGCGCCGTCGCCCTGGTGTTCATCATCGCCTCGATCACCAGCAATCTCGACGTCTGGCGCCAGAACGACGCCATCGACGCCACGCCAGAGAATGTCGTCGAGGCACCGGCGGACTAGCATGCGTCAGGCCGTGCTGATCCGCGACGAACGCCAAGGCGACGAGGACGCGATCCACGCGCTGACCCTGAAAGCCTTCGCGCCCATGCCCTTCAGCAACGGCTCCGAGGCCCCGATCCTCCGCGCCCTGCGCCGATCGGGCGAGCTGGCCCTGTCGCTCGTCGCCGATCTGGATGGTGAAATCGTCGGCCATGTCGCCTTCTCCCCCACCACCATCGACGGCGCACACAACCGCTGGTTCGGCCTGGGTCCCGTTTCGGTCGATCCGGCCCATCAGCGCCGAGGCATCGGCAGAAGGCTGATTGAAACGGGCCTCACGACCCTGAAACAACGCGGCGCCGCCGGCTGCGCGCTGATCGGCAACCCGGCCATCTACATACGCCTCGGTTTCGAGAGCGACGGCCGCCTGACCTACGAAACCCTTGACCCCCGTCTCGTCCAGCGCATCGTCTTCTCAGGCCCACCGCCGACCGGCGAACTGAAATTCGCCGCAGCATTCGCCCCGGGAAATCACTGATTTCAGGCCGCCCTCGGCTCGATAGCGCCGAGATCGCCCTCGATCTGCTGGTGCCGTTCCATCAGGTCGTGGTCGGCCTGCAGCCCGAGGAAATAACCCTCGGACATGCCGAAATAGCGCGCGAGGCGCAGATCGGTGTCGGCGCTGATGGCGCGCTTGCCCAACACGATCTCGTTGATCCGGCGCGGCGGCACATGCACCGCCCGCGCAAGGGCATTCTGGCTCAGCCCCATCGGCTTGAGGAATTCCTCGAGCAGGATTTCGCCGGGACGCGGATTGGGCAAAAGCTCAGTCATGATAAGCTAGGTCCTCAGGCCGCTTCCGCCGCGCTCACCGCCTCGGCGATGAAGCCGCCGCCGAGCACCTGCGACGTATCCCCGTCATCGGCATAGAATACGCAGGCCTGCCCCGGCGACACGCCGTATTCGCCGCCCTCGATGTCGACATGAACGGCGCCGTCGCGAAGATAAACGACGCCGGGCTGCGGCCCGCGGGTGGAGCGCACCTTCACTTCGAGCGCGATGCCGTTGCCGATGGAGGTTTCCGACAGCGCCTTGTCGCCGAGCCAGTTGACGTCGCGCAGCCGCACCGTGCGCGTACGCAGCGCCTCGCGCGGGCCGACGAGCACGCGCGCATTGGCGGCGTCGATCTTGACGACATAAAGCGGTTCCGAGCCGGCGATGCCGAGCCCGCGCCGCTGGCCCACGGTATAGTTGGCGATGCCCGAATGCCGGCCGAGCACGCGCCCGTCGACATGGACGATCTCGCCGCCCATCAGCGCCTCGGGATGCATGCGCGCGATGATGTCGGTATATTTGCCCTGCGGCACGAAGCAGATGTCCTGGCTGTCGTGCTTTTCGGCGATCGCGAGCCCCATCTCCCGCGCCAGCGCGCGCACCGCGTCCTTGCCCATGCCGCCGAGCGGGAAGCGCAGGAAGTCGAGCTGCTCCTGGGTGGTGGCGAACAGGAAATAGCTCTGGTCGCGTGCCGCATCGACCGGCCGGTACAGCCGCCGCCGCCCGCCCTCGAGCCGCGTCTGCACATAGTGCCCGGTGGCCAGCACATCGGCGCCGAGATCGCGCGCCACCGCCATCAGGTCGACGAACTTGACCGACTGGTTGCACGCGATGCACGGCACCGGCGTCTCGCCCTGCCGGTAGGCATTGGCGAAGGGCTCGATGACGGCGGCGCGGAACCGCTCCTCATAGTCGAGCACGTAATGCGGCACGCCCAGTTTCGCAGCCGTCTGCCTTGCGTCGTGGATATCCTGGCCGGCACAGCACGCACCCTTGCGGTGGGTCGCCTCGCCATGGTCGTAGAGTTGCAAAGTAATGCCGACGACGTCATAGCCCTCGCGGGCCATCAGGCCGGCGACGACGGAGCTGTCGACCCCGCCGGACATGGCGACGACGACGCGCGTGTCCTGGGGCCGCTTCGGCAGATCGAGCGAATTCAACATGTCTTTCATCCGGTTGGGGTCAAGGGCCAGCGGATTTGAGCGCGCCTTGTAACGCCGTGCGCCCTGCGGGGCAATCTCTGCCCGGCAAGACTTGCCGGCACGCAGGCGGTGCACAGCCGAAACCTGTCGCCGTCACGACTTTATCCCACTGATAACAAACGAAATTATAGACCGACACCAACTGGCAAAGCCCTTGCATCGTCACACACGGACAAATGTGTTTTGCGGGCGCCCCATGGCATTCGACGGCAATCTGGTTGTGACGATGAATACCGCCCCCGGCCTGCCGGCCACCGAGGGTGGGACGCGGGTGAGCGCCGGGCGGGAAAGCGCCGGCACGCTGGCCGACGGTTTCGCACAATTGCTGGCGCGCCTGCTAGGGCAGTCGCAACCCGACGACACCACACGCCGCCAGAATCCGCCCGTCCCGCAGAATCCGCCCGCCATGCCGGTGCCGGCCGACATCCCCGCCGCCATTGGCCGGATGGCCGAGGAGACGGTCGATGCCCTCACCCCGCCCGAAGCCGCGCTCCCCGAAGCCGTGTCCCCGGCGGAAGCCGTAACGCCCTCGCGCCTGCCCGAGCAGCTTGCGGCGCTGATCGGCCGGCTCGACGAGTTCACCACCACGCTCAACGCCGGCGAAGAAATTCCCGCCGCCGCGATCGAGAAGATCACCGAGCTGCTCGACACCGTGGCCGATGCACTCGGGATCGCGCCCGGCGCATTGCTGCCGGTCGCGCGCGAGGATTTCCGCCCCCCCGCCAATGGCGAATCCCTGCGCCCGCTGACCGCCGCGCTGATCGACACGCTGCGCGCCGGCCTGCCCCCGGCCGCCGACGAAGCGCAGCGCCCCGAACTGGCGCAGATGGCCGGCAAGCTGCGCGCGCTGATCGAGGCGCTGGCCGAAGGCGACATCGCGGCGGAGGATCTGCCGACGCCCGCCCAGCTCGCCCGTGCCCTCACCGCCGTCCGCCGCGAGCTCGGCGGCACCGCCATCGGCCGGATACAGGCCGCGCTCGGCGCCGCGCCCGCCACCGACGCCGCCTTGACACCGACGCCGACCGCCGAGACCCGCGCCGATCCGCGCCTGACCGCCAGCGTCGCCGCCGGCGAGACCGGCGAGGCCACCCCGCGCAGCGAAAACGCTCCCGAGCGCATCGAGCGCTCCGAACCCGCTTCCCGCCCCGCGCCGGCCGGCTCCGAACGCCCGGAAGCCCCGCGCCCTTCCGCCGCGCAGCCCCAGCCGCAGGCTGATCCCGCCGGTCCCGACCCCCAGCCGGCAGCCGAGAGCCGCACCGCAGCCGAGCCTGCACCGGGCATGCGGCCGGCGCCGGTGCAGGGCTACCAGACCAATCAGCAGCAGTTGAACCTGCCCCAGCTGGCCTTCGAGGTCGTGCGCCAGGTCCAGCACGGCGCCACCCAGTTCCAGATCCGGCTCGATCCGCCCGAGCTCGGCCGCATCGACGTGCGCATGGACATCGACCATCAGGGCAATGTCCACGCCCGCCTGACGGTCGAAAAGACCGAAACGCTTGATCTGATGCAGCGCGACCAGCGGGCGCTGGAACGCGCCCTCGCCCAGGCCGGGCTCGACGGCGCAAAGACCAGCCTCGAATTCTCGCTGCGCCAGAACCTCTCGCAGCGCCAGGATCGCGACCAGCCGCAATCCGGCCCCTTCGCCCAGGATGGCAAGGCCGACGAGGCCGGCGACGCGCCGCCCGAGCAGCCCACCGTCACCCTTTATCGCGGCACGCACACGGCGCGCGGCCTCAACCTGTTCGTCTAGGAGTTCACCATGGCCGTCGACGGCGTATCCTCATCCTCGGGCTCGTCGCTCAACACCAGCCGGCAGTCCATCGCCGACAATTTCGATACCTTCCTGTCGATCCTGACCACGCAGCTCCGGCACCAGAACCCGCTCGATCCGATGGACACCAACCAGTTCACCCAGCAATTGGTGCAGTTCACCTCGGTGGAGCAGCAGCTCAAGACCAACGAGTTCCTCGAGGCGCTGATGCTGGCCAACCAGGCCTCGGTCAATGTCGATGCGGTGTCCTATATCGGCAAGGAGGTCACCTCGGCCGGCAACCGCGCCGAGCTGTCGGGCGGCCAGGCGGTCTGGGGGTTCAATGCCGAGTCGCTGGCATCCGACGCCACGGTGACCATCAAGGATTCGCTGGGCAACGTCGTCTATTCGGAGAACGGATCGCTCGAGCCCGGCCCCGGCGCCTTCATGTGGGACGGACGCGGATCGGATGGCTCCATGCGCCCCGACGGCGTCTATACCATTTCCATCGAAGCCAAGGGCCTGTCCGGGCGCACCGTGCATGTCACCACCGAAACCCGCGGCATCGTCTCGGCCGTCGACTTCTCGGGCAACGAGCCCGTTCTGACCATCGGCGGCGGCACGGTGCGGCTTTCGGACGTGACCAATGTGCGCATGCCCAGCGCATCCACCGGCTCCGAATGACCCCGCTTCGGCACGCAAGCTAAGACAAATGCTTGATAATCCGAGGCATTCTTAACCTGTTGTAAGTTTCCCCTTAGTCAAATTTTAAGCGCGCCGGGCTTACTCTCGCTCCTATATGGTCAGGTTGAGTAGAGAGTAAAATGACCGTACAGATGCGTCCGCGCGTAAAGTACGTAATCGGACCGGATGGCAGCCCGCTGACCATCGCGGACCTGCCGCCGCGTAACACCCGTCGCTGGGTGATCCGTCGCAAGGCCGAAGTGGTGGCCGCCGTCCGCGGTGGCCTGCTCAGCCTCGAAGAGGCGTGCGAGCGCTATACGCTCAGCGTCGACGAGTTCCTCAACTGGCAGGCCTCGATCGACAAGCACGGGCTTGCAGGATTGCGCACCACCTGGATCCAGCATTACCGCGAAGGCTGAGCACCGCTCCGCCGACATGAAATCAACGGGCTTCCGGCAACGGAGGCCCGTTTTCGTTTGCGGTGCCCGTTATTTGCGGGCTTGTAACAGGAACGCGGCCCCCTCCGCCCCCGCGATGTCACCCCGGCGCCAGGCCGGGGCCTATCTCCGGACCCGCACAACCCGCACCATGGCGCTTCAGGGCAACCCTCTCGTGATAGGCCCCGGCCTGCGCCGGGGTGACACCCTTGAGTGCTGCCAATGCCGCGGCCGCATCGACACCACGCGGATCGCAATGCACATTTCCCCATTCCCCCCAACCGCCAAAATGCTCTAAGCCTGCCGCATGGCTGAGCATTCTTCCGAACCGGTCCTGCGCGCTGCCTCGAGGCGCATCGGCGCCGCCTGGCGGCGTCTTCTCGCATCGCCGACGCGCCCCCTGCCCGCTTCGCGCCCGGCCTTCGAACGGCCCGCTATACTGCTCGCCACCTACCTCATCCCCTCGCTGCTGATCATGTTCAGCGCCGATCTGGCGCTGGGGCTGTGGATGCGCGATTTTCCCGAAAGCCTGAAACCGGGCGCCGAGCGCATCACCCTGCTCGGCGAGGGAGTCGAGGTGCTGGTCACCTCCGGGCTGATCCTGATCGCCGGCCTGTTCCTGCCCTATTCGTGCATGGCGCGCCGGTTCCGCGCCGGCATCCATGCGGTGATGGTGGGCGCCGGCTTCGTCTTCCTCGCCGTCGCCGGCGGCGGGCTCGTGGCGCTGTTCACCAAATATCTCGTCGGCCGCGCCCGTCCTCTGCTGCTCGATGAGCACGGGCACCTCGCCTTCCATCCCTTCGCCTGGCACTCCGATTTCGCCGCCTTTCCGTCCGGCCATTCGGCCACGGCAGGGGCCATGGCGCTGGCGCTGGCGCTGGTGTTCCCGCGCTGGCGCGCCGGGCTGATCGCCATCGGCGCGCTGATCTGCATCTCGCGCCAGCTGGTCGGCATGCACTGGCCCAGCGACACGCTGATGGGCTGGGGCGTCGGCATCGGCTTCACCTATTGGCTGGCGCATGTCTTCGCGCGCCGCGGCCTCTTGTTCCGCTATGACGAGGAAGGCTTTCTGCGCCGCCACCCGGCCCGGATCGGCCATCTGTTCGCCGGATTGGCCCGCGATATGCGCCTGACCTCGGCGCGCGCCCGGCGCTGGAACCAGCCCCTCGGCCGCCCCCGAAGCTGAAGCCATGAGCAAGCCATGAGCAGACCATGAGCGCGCCGGTCTTCGCCACCGTCCCGATCTTCTCCACCCTGTGCAACGCCGCCTTCCGCCTGCGCCGCGAGGTGTTCGTCGACGAGCAGAAGGTGCCCGAGGACGAGGAGCACGACGCGGACGACATGCGCGCCATCCATGTCGTCGCCATTCTCGACGGCGAGGTGGTCGGCACGCTGCGCGTGGTGCTCAGGCCCGAGCATGCCAAGATCGGGCGGGTCGCGGTCGGCATGCGCTGGCGCGGACGCGGCATAGCGCGCGCCATGATGCTGTTCGCCATGGACCATTGCCGCGCATCGGGAATCGACCGCTTCTATCTCGGTGCTCAGCTCGACAAGCTGGGCTTTTACGAGAAACTCGGCTTTGTCGCCTTCGGTCCGGAATTCACCGATGGCGGCATGCCGCACCGCGCCATGGCGACCTATGCCGTGAAATCCTAGCCGAGAACCCCGGCCAGCGTTCAGGACCACTCCAGCACCAGCAAGCTGTTCACTTTGCCGGGAACGGTTCGCCGGGGCTTGCGTTCAAATCTGCATCGACGGGCCGCACGGCACTCCACCACCAAGCGATGCGCCGCACGGCCCTGTCCAACAATGTGAACCGCTGGAGACTAC
>JAEWHZ010000038.1 GCA_023387585.1 Pseudomonadota bacterium | reverse complement strand
TTGCGCGCGATCTGCAACCGCTGGCGCATGCCGCCGGAAAAGCTGCGCGGCGGGTCGTCGACGCGATCGGCGGCGATCTCGACGCGGCCGAGCCAGTCGATGGCGGTGTCGCGGATGCGCCCGTAATGGCGCTCGCCGACCGCCATCAGCCGCTCGCCGACATTGGCGCCGGCGGAGACGGCCATGCGCAGCCCGTCGGCGGGGTTCTGATGAACGAAGCCCCAATCAGTGCGGGTGATCAGGCGGCGCTCGGCTTCGGAAAGATCGTAGATGTTGCGCCAGCTGCCGTCGCGCATGCGATAGAGCGCGCGTCCCGCGCTGGGCTCGAGGCTGGCCGAGAGCACGTTGAGCAGCGTCGTCTTGCCCGAGCCGGATTCGCCGACAATGGCCAGCACCTCGCCGGGCCACAATTCGAACCCGACATCGGCGCAGCCGAGCCGGGCGCCGTAATATTTCGTCAGCCCCTCGACGCGCAGCAATGGCTGGTCATGCATTGTCGGCCTCCATCGGGTCGGCGGCCAGATGGCCGCGATGGCCCTCGGCGCGGCGGGTCTCGCAGTGATCGGTGTCCGAGCACACGAACATGTGCCCGCCGCGATCGTCCAGAATCACCTCGTCGAGATAGACGCCCGTGGCGCCGCACAGCGCGCAGGGCTCGGCGAATTCCTGAACCGAGAAGGGGTGATCCTCGAAATCGAGGCTGACCACCTCGGTGAAGGGCGGCACGGCGTAGATGCGTTTTTCGCGCCCGGCGCCGAACAGTTGCAGGGCCGGGGACATATGCATCTTGGGATTGTCGAATTTCGGCGTCGGCGAAGGGTCCATGACGTAGCGATTCTCGACCTTGACCGGATAGGCATAGGAGGTGGCGATGCGCCCGTGCCGGGCAATGTCCTCATAGAGCTTGACGTGCATCAGCCCGTATTCGGCCAGCGCGTGCATCTTGCGCGTCTCGGTCTCGCGCGGCTCGAGAAAGCGCAGCGGCTCGGGGATCGGCACCTGATAGACCAGCACCTGGCCCGGCCCGAGGGGGGCTTCGGGAATGCGGTGGCGGGTTTGAATGATACTCGCTTCCTCGGTGCGGGTGGTCGTGCGCACGGCGGCGACGCGGGCGAAGAAGGCGCGGATCGAGACGGCGTTGGTGGTGTCGTCGGCGCCCTGGTCGATGACCTTGAGCACGTCCTCCGGGCCGATGATGGCGGCCGTGACCTGCACGCCGCCGGTGCCCCAGCCATAGGGCATGGGCATTTCGCGGCTGGCGAAGGGCACCTGATAGCCGGGAATGGCGATGGCCTTGAGGATGGCCCGGCGGATCATGCGCTTGGTCTGCTCGTCGAGATAGGCGAAATTGTAGGCGGGGGTGTTCATTCTCCGGCCTCCTCATGCTCGGCCCGCATGCGGCGGATCAGGTCGAGCTCGGCCTGGAAATCGACGTAATGCGGCAGTTTCAGGTGCTCGACGAAGCCGGTGGCCTGGACGTTGTCGGAATGGGCGATGACGAATTCCTCGTCCTGCGCCGGGGCGACGACATCCTCGCCGAATTCCTCGGCGCGCAGGGCGCGGTCGCACAGCGCCATGGCCATGGCCTTGCGCTCGGCCTGGCCGAAGACCAGCCCGTAGCCGCGCGTGAATTGCGGCGGCACTTTTGCCGAGCCCTTGAACTGGTTGACCATCTGGCATTCGGTGACGCGGATGCGGCCGAGATTGACCGAAAAGCCGAGCTCGGGAACCTCGAATTCCACATCGACCTCGCCGATGCGGATCTCGCCGACAAAGGGGTGGCTGCGCCCGAAGCCGCGCTGGGTCGAATAGCCGAGCGCGAGCAGAAAACCCTCGTCGCCGCGCGCCAGCGCCTGCAAGCGGGTATCGCGGCCGAGCGGGAAATCGGGCGGCTCGCGGGTGAGGTCGCCCACCGGCGCATCGGGGTCGGATTCGCCGTTGGGCTCGATCAGCCCCTGGCGGCCGAGCAGGTCGGTGACGCGGGGGGCAGGCGTTTCGTCGGCGGGGCGCGTGGCAGGCTCCTGCGTCTCGCCCGAAACGATTTCGGGATCGAGCAGGCGGTGGGTGTAATCGAAGGTGGGGCCGAGAAGCTGGCCGCCGGGCAGGTCCTTGAAGGTGGCGGAGACGCGGCGCTCGATCAGCATGGTGCCGGTGTCGACGGGAAGCGAATGGCCGAAGCGCGGCAGGGTGGTGCGATAGGCGCGCACCAGAAAGATCGCCTCGATGAGGTCGCCGCGCGCCTGCAGGATGGCGAGGGCGGCGAGCTCGCGATCGTAGAGCGAGCCCTCGCCCATGGCGCGGTCGACGGCAAGGCCGAGCTGCTCGACGATTTGGTCGAGCCGCAGGGCCGGCACCGAACGGTCGCCGCGCCGGCGATCGGCGAGCAGGCGATGGGCATTGGCGATGGCGGCCTCGCCACCCTTGACGGCGACATACATGCTCAGCCCTCCAACAGCCTTGTGGTGCGCGGCAGGCCGAGCACCGCTTCGGCGGTGACCAGCAGCAGATCGACGCCACGGGGAAACAGGGCGCCGTTCTGGTGCCACTGGGCGGCGAAATCGGCGGGCAGGCCTTGCGGGGCGATTTGCAGCGCCTCGCTTATGCCCGGACCACGGGCGATAAAGGTCGGGCCGCCTTCGAGCGCCGGGACGGCGAGGATTATGGTGGTCGAGCGGTCTGGATAGGCGTCGGTGCCGGGCGCGAAATTTTCCAGCCGCGGCAGGTCGTCGGCACTGTCGACAAGGGCAAAGGCGGCTTGCGCGGGTGCCTCCACGAGCGGCGCGCCGGTGTGGAAGGCGAGAAAATCGCGCAGCGCCGCATTGCGCCTGAGGCGCGGCGACAGCCAGACCGGGGTGTCGTGATCGACAAGCGTCAGCGCGGCGGCGAGAAGGCCGGCATGAAGCTGCAGGCCGGCGGGCGGAGTGGCGAGCTTTTGCACCGTGCCGGGATTGGCCAGCGCGTTCATGATGGCGCGGAAGGCCGACTGGGCGTCGCGCACCGGATCGGCGAAGCCGGATTCGACAAAACTCATCAATCCTCTCCACGGACCATGGTGAAGAAATCGAC
>JAEWHZ010000337.1 GCA_023387585.1 Pseudomonadota bacterium | reverse complement strand
TACGGGTCAGCTCCGATGCCTCGACGCTGGGAACCACGGGGAATTCGTAGTTGGTGTCGGCATAGATCTGCTGGGCTTCGTCCGAAAGCAGGAATTCGATCAGCGCGTTGGCGTTGTCGAGGTTCGGTGCGTGAGCGGCGATGAAGGCGCCGGCGGCATTGGTCTGGGTGCCCTCGCCCTCGAAGTCCGGATAGACGATGCGCGCGGAATTGGCCCAGTCGGCCTGCTCGGGTTCGGCCTGATTGTTGAGCATCGCGCCCATGTAATAGGTGTTCACGATGGCGAGGTCGCAGGTGCCTTCATGAATGCGCTGCACCTGGCTGCGATCGCTGCCCTCCGGGGCGGCGGCGAGGTTGTCGCGCACGCCGGCCAGCCAGTCGCGGGTCTCATCGAGCCCGACAGCGGCGATGCGGTGGGCGATCAGGCCGATATTGTAGACATGATTGCCCGGACGCGTGCAGACGCGGCCGTCCCACTCTTTGCTGGCGATGTCGCCATAGGACAGGGCGGTGGCGTCGACGCGGTCCTTCGAGACGTAGAAGACGCGGGCGCGCAGCGACAGCGCGGTCCAGTTGCCGTCATCGTCGCGGAAGGCTTCCGGAACGCGCTCGGTCAAGGCTGGCGTGGTGATCGGCTGGGTCAGGCCACGTTCTTCGGCGCCGACAAGATTGCCGATATCGACGGTGAGCACCACGTCGACCGGCGACAGCTCGCCTTCGGCCTCGACGCGCTCGAGCAGGCCGTCGCCGGCATAGAGCACGTTGACGCTGATGCCGGTCTCGGCCGTGAAGGCGTCGATCAGCGGCTGCAGCAGGCTCTGCTCGCGATACGAATAGATGTTGACTTCGCCCGATTGCGCGAAGGCCGGCAGGCTGGCGCCGGCCAGCAGCGCGGCACTCAACAGGGTAGCGGCGTAGGTCTTGATCGGCATGACGTCTCTCCCGGGATGAACAATCCAGAGCTTAATGGTCATGTTTCAATCGGGAGTCAATAAAGCGAAGTCAAAACAATGGGTTAGACTTTATAATCGTTCAAAACTGCAAATGAAAAATTGAACTCTCGCAGCGCCTTAGCCTTTTGCGCCGTTATTCGATTTTCCGGGCTCAGCCGCGCTCGACGAGATCGGCCGGGATCAGCAGCGAGAACAGCAACCCCTTCTGCCCGGCGGGGTCCACCGAAAGCGAGACTGTGTTGACCGCGAGCAGCGAGCGGGTGAGGGCGAGCCCGACGCTTGAGCGCACCGGAGCCGGTGCCTGGCCGTTGCGGCCCGGCCCCTCGCGGAACACGACGAAGCGCTCGGACAGATCGGTGCCGTTCTCGGAATTGTCGCGCACATGCACGCCGATGCCGCCATCGTCGTTGAGCTGCGCCGAGATCACCACCGCCGCGCCCACCGGGGTCTGGTCGATGGCGCTGGCGAGCAGGTTGAGGATTGCCTGTTCCAGCGAGGCGGCATCGGCCGTGACGCGCGGCAGGCTGGGCGACAGGGCGGTGCGCAGGATAACGCGCTTGCCGCTGGCCTGGGGGCGGATGCGCTGGATCGCGGCTTCGAGCAGCGCCAGCAGGTCGACACTGGCGCGCTCGGGCAAATAGCGCCCGTCATTGAGCCTTGCATAGGCGTCGATCTCGTCGACGAGGCTGGCGATGTCCTCGCCCGCCTGGCGGATGTCGCGCGCATATTCGGCATAGCGCCGGTTCTCGATGGGCCCGAACGCCGCCGTGGCGATGAGATCGGAAAAGCCGACAATGGTGTTGAGCGGCCGGCGCAGCCCGCGGCTCAGCCGGGCCAAGAGGCCGGTATCGGGCGCGCCGGCGTCCGGAGCGTCGAGGGCGGCGGGCGGCGCGGCGGGGATGCCGGCCACCACATAGCCGAAATAGCCCGACACCAAGCCGGCCTGGCCCTGTGCGAAGACGATGATGTCGCGGCCCGGCACGGCGGCCTCTGCGCGCAGCACCGGCCGCTCGGTCTCGGCGAAGCGCGCCGGACGCTCGAGAAAGTCGCGCAGCGCCTGCAGGTCGGCGGCGGCGACGAGGCTCGAAAGCGGCTTGCCGACGGGATCGACCTGGCCGGCGCCGAGCAATTCGCGCATCCGTGCATTGATCGTCGTCACGGTGCCGCTGCGATTGGCCTCGAAAAACCCGTTGCCTGTCAGACCCGACATCGATTCGGCGAAAGCGCGCACGGCGCTCTCATGGCCGGTGCGCACCTCGGTGGCGCTGGCCGACAGCATCAGCGCCGGACGCCCCTGCCAGGACACCGACTGCAGCCGCGCCGTTACCGGGATCAGCGTGCCGTCTCGCCCCGCCAGATGGTTGACGGGGCCGGCCATGGCCTCGTCCTGGCCGGGAAAGATCGCCGACAGCCCGGCCCGGCGCAGCGCCTCGACGCTGTCGAAGCCGACCATCTCGGTGATGGCGCGGTTGGCGAACAGCACGTTCTGGTCGCGAAACACCAGGATGCCGAGCGGCAGCCGGTTGAGCACCAGCGTCTCGCCGCCGAGATTGATCAGCGCGCCGCTTTCGCGCGGCGGCTGCGGCTGGTGCGCCAGGATCGAGGTGGCAGGCGGCTCGGCGGGCGCTTCGACGGCGGCCTGGCGGGCGGGCTCGCCGACGCGATCGTTGAGGATGCGCGCCAGCTCGTCGAAATTGTAGCGCGACACGCGATCGACCTGCGCAGCATCGAGCGCCGTG